>JBKOWU010000034.1:0-5432 GCA_046724555.1 Thermoproteota archaeon
TTGTGATTCCAGAAAGTTATCAGCTATTTCTCTAGCTGTTTGAATAGTTTGTTCCTGGTATTCATTAGCAGCTTGAGTATAACGTGGAATATCTTTTCTTGCTTCATCTGTTGCTCTTCTGATGTTGTTTCTGGTCTCATCTAATGCTCTATTTACAGAATGTTGTTGATCTCGTTGTACTTGGGATGTATTAGTCGATGTGGTGGTCGTTGTCGCTGTGTTTATTTCCTCTTTTTCTCTTCTTTGTTCTTTTGTCGACATGTACATTCTTAACGATCAACATCTATATAAATCATGGTATTTGATGGTATTAAATACCTTCAAAGACCGCAAACTTATAGAATTACGCACGATATTATCAGTTGAGTAACATGGTCAAATTAAAATATCAGATAGGACCCATCACAACTGATCAGCAAAATATGTCGAGTTTATCTAACATATTCGTCAAACAGCTGCATAAATGGAATCCAGATATCTGCTATTATATTGTAATATTTACATAAACATAAACGAGTATAAAGCGATAGCCAGACTCTATCAAAGCAATATCAGAGCTGTGGGCTCCTTCATAATACAACAATACAAATACCAAATACTAAAAACCATCCATTATTGTTATGATAGATGCTATTTCGAAATGGCATTGGTATACAAGATATCAGCTGTTACATTATCAATAAGGAATATGCAAAGATCGTGCAAGTTTTATTCTAGGATTCCAGGTTTTAAGGCAGTATATGGAGGATCAAAAAACGATTCGTTTACAACATTCGAAATTGGATCTCCGGCTACAAAAGAACAAAGGAGACAACTCAAAGTTAGAAACGCAGTAACTTCATCTCTTAATTTGCAATTGCTAAATGAGCATAGCAACAACAGGACAAGAGCTCGTTTTGAAAAGAACATGACTTCCAGTAGGATAATATTTCACACCGATGACGTAGATAAACTCTATCATCAATTGAAATATGATAAATATATTGGCAAATCAATAACCTTTGAGAATCAACCGACTGATGCTCCATGGGGAGAAAGGTTCTTTCATATTAGAGATCCAGATGACTACCAATTATCATTTGCTCAACCAATCAGTTATGATACAAGTCCGAAAATCTAGGCAATTAACAAGTATGGGATTCTTACATGCTTCATCTCTTTTAGCGAAATGTAAACTAATTAGAGATAGTACGTATATATAGATAAATGGAAGAGCAGGCAGATAAAAAAGATGACAGTAGTTCTTTGGCGTGAGGGATGGCTGAAACCATTATCTGATTTCGATATAGGATCAGAGATTTGCAAACTGTGTGAAAAGAAATTCAATGACAATGACTTCGTCACGTGCTGTGAATTTTGTGAAATAGGAATAATGCATAGCATATGTGCAGATAATCACATTTTAAGGAATCATAGAAGTGAAATCTTGAAAAAAATAGAATCTCAACGCGAGAGGCGTTTGCATGACTACCAGTAAATTGTATCGAAGCTAATTATATCGGTATAAAGTGCTTTGCTAGCTCTTCAACATGATATCACAACTTTGCGAATATTAATCGGATTACGGACTTAATTTTCAAAATGCAAGTATTGCCTGTGAATAGCCAAAGGATGTTTTGCAATTTATATTCTCGTTTATTTTTAATACATTACACTGTAAATTGTCGATATCCGATAATAATTCATGGAAGATGTTTCGAGGGAGTCCTAGGCGAACGGGGGTATCAGGATCCAGGGTTTCCTGTAGGCCATTGCTTCTATGGGTAACTGAAATAGGGCCTTCTGTATCATCTCCTCTGTTTGAAAATGGAACAATATATATTTCGACCATAACTGGAAGAATTTTTGCAATAAACTTAGTTCAAAAGCGAATAAAGTGGCAAAGGGATATGGGTAGTCCTGTAATATCATCTCCCCTAGTACACAATAAGATGCTAGTAGCGGCCACATACGACTCTTGGATCAAAGATATAACGTCTAAAGGGAAAAATTTTGTGTTTGGAATCAACTTAGAGGATGGGAAACAACTTTGGTATTGTCAAATATCAGGCAATATTTTCTCTTCCCCATGTATTATAGATAATACATCCATAGTTGTTGGGTCTACAAAAGGTGGTATTTATGCGATAGATGTATGCAACGGTAATGTCAGATGGGTGTTCGAAACAGAGAGCGAGGTATGGTCTTCTCCATCATATAACGGAAAAGAAATTTTTATAGGTTGTGACGATGGGTTCGTTTATTGTTTAGACACAGGCGGAAAGTTGCGCTGGAAAACAAATTTGAATGGCAAGGTGAGATCGTCAACGCCTTGTTTGTCAAGTGACGATTATGAAGACCAAAATTCATCCATATTCATAGGTACCTATAGCGGTGGAATGTTTTGCTTAAATCAATCAACTGGTATGATAAAATGGAGTAAATCTATTTTAAGACCCGTTATGGCCTCGCCTGCTACGATAAAAGATAAGGTATTTTTTGCTGCTTCGGATAACAAGATATACTGTTTTCAAGTCGATGATGGCTCAAAGATATGGTCGTTTGAGACTGCTGGGAGGATATGGTCGTCGCCTTGTCTCACTGAGCATGGTAGCACAATTTTTTTTGGTTCTTTAGACTCGCATATTTACGGAATAGATATTGACTCAGGCAGGCAAACCTGGAAATTCCCTACGATGAACATGATTGACTCTTCACCTGCTATAGCAAGTGGCATGATGTTTATAGGATCTCGTGACGGTTTGCTTTACGTTTTTGCTTCGCCAGCTATGCCTTCACACATAACATGATCGGTCGTTGGAGATTTTGTAGAATGATAATAAATATGTTAACTCATTGTTGCTATTTCGACAGCTTACAATGAACGTAACTTGTTCTGCTCATGTAATCCATATGTGACCGATTTCGAAATACGTAAATGATAAATATAGGGAATAACAAAAGCTGTAATATTGTCCCATACAAAGTATTATTAGTACGTTAAGCTGACTATATCATACTTATATGCCCAGACGCTCAAACATTTGATAACTAAAATATTAACGCCATCGATATTGTGTATACTTGTGCATTTCTTTTTCTTGATGCCTACATAGAACAACAGGTAGCAGTAAAATACAGATGACAATATGAAAAACTATATATTTGATACTATAAGTCGAATAGAAAAGGTAGACAATAGGCAATATTTCAAAAGTCATATTAGAATAATTTTGCACACAGTTTTTGCAGTTAAAGAAACAATCTGCAACCAAACAAGATGTAATCAGGTAGCCACAGATTAGCCCCTTATGGTTTGTCATGCGCTAACCCCAGAAGTCATAAGGGGTAATCAATTATTTCATGATTTGCAGCTTTTTTATAAAATTGTAGTCGTGTATTTATTCGGTTGTAAACCATCAATGCGAGGAATGTGTAGTATCTGCTTGTTCATCCAATCAATAAGCCATCTGTATTTTGATAAATCATTATTTTTGTCATCATAGCCATCTTTCTTACTTAGGTTGACTAGCATTGCAGCGCATTCAGATTTGATATCTTGTCTTTCTACAGTTACCCCTAAATGAGAAAAACTTGCATTGAAACTGTCTATATGATAATTCAATGAATCTTCATTTTCAATTGAAACTATCCCCGGATTTATATTGGGTCCTCCATTAAAAATTAGATTCTTAAAAAAACCTGGTGCAGATATATTATACATATTTTTTATGTGAACTTCTACTGCACTAGCTTCTTCAATGAATAACCCTCTAAGAATCTCAATACATTTATTCAGAAAATTCAATGTATATTCAAAATCTAAATTTCCACCTTCCTTTTTATGGAGATTAAGACCAAGCAATAGAAGAATGAATCTTTCCATAGCGCATTGATTAGTCACAAGTTTAGGATGAAGCTGTGACAAAGACTGTTTGAAGTAGTCAACAGACCATGCTGTTGCTTCATTTGTTATCAATTCCTTGTTAAATGACAAGGCCCATATACGCAACCTATCATTGGTTATCTCCTTGGGTATAGCGTTATAATGCATTGGCTTTTTTAACTCTGTTATCTTGACGGGCTTTGTTTTCATTTCTTTACTACTATCTTCTTTATCATCAGTTACTTCAAAATATCTTTGAATTATTCTTTCTGCAACAGCATCAGGTGTATTTTGAATTTCCTCATTTTTTATTCGTAATACGTCATAGCCCATTTTTTCTAATGCCCTCTGACGTATCCTATCTGGTGTTTTCTGAAAGTCCTTATCATGTACTTTACCGTCAACTTCCACAATAAGCTTTTTACCAATAAGCAAATCAGGAGTATATCTATCACATCCTGTATACCAGATAATTTGGCTGTCTTTGAATGCTACTTTCCTTGACCGCAAAATAGACCTTAATTTCCTTTCAGAATATGTGGGAGGAGGAGCTCTGAAGTCATTGTTTGGTCTGTCAGGATACATCAATCATTACATATTCATAATGTGTAGAGTAATTAAATCCTATTGCAAAACTATCTTCAATTCAAGAAAACAGCATAAAAGAAAGACCTAATTTTTACGCACAAATATGAGAAAGAGTTATGTAGTGCTAAACAGGAAGAAGTATTTACAATTCTCTTGCTTCTATGAATGTAAAATCCCTCTTTCCTCATCTGAGTATATGTCAAAGCCTTGTTTTTGAATCTCATCTCTGAGATTTGATTATCTACCTTAAGATTTTGTCGTTTCAGCAATTGTCAATATTCCACAAAATATCTTCTACATTTTCAGGAATCACATTAATTAATTGATTATGTTGAGCAGCTAAGAACATTCTGAAACGACGAAAATAGACTCATGACCTTGTCAGTTCCTACTGTGGGGTAACTTTTTTACTTTGAACAGATATGTAATATATACAGAAATTGAGTCTCGAAAGAGAAGTTGACCAAATGGTAAATGACATGATGCAAAAAGAAGGATGGACAAGGTCCTATGCTTTATCTATTCTTCGCAGCAAATTTGAAAGTGAAGAGAGGTACCAAGAAATATCATATGTAGATGCTCTTATCACGAAAATAGCTGAAGAGCAAGAGGAAGAGCAGGAGTTCGAGCCGACAACCACTACGACTGATACAGTAGCACATAATGTAACTACAACATCATTAAGGAAACCTTCGAAAGTAACACCCCACCAACAAGAAACAGTATCTTCAAAATCCGTATCTAAGCAGTTGGACAAACAAACTACCAAAATCAATAAAAACATAATGCAAATGCTTCAACCTCTTCAAAAACATATAAAATCTGCAGATAAGCAATGAGAACTCATGAAGCAGCTTCAATCCCAACTAAAACAGTTGCAAAAGCAAGTTTCACAAATCCAAAGAGCAGTAAGCATAGGAATGAAGAAGAAAGCAACTAGTTAGTTGTCGAGCACGCTAAGACATACCTGGTATTGTTC
>JBKOWU010000262.1:0-1951 GCA_046724555.1 Thermoproteota archaeon
ATAAACAAAATTAAAAATTAGGTACACATTGACTTTTAATGAACAATATTTTCTGACAGAAAAAAGAAAAAAACTTGGAGATATGCAGGAACTGCCAGAAAATAGAGTTGTTCTGTTGCTATCTGCTATTTATTCAGGAGATGAACAAATGGTTTACCTGAAGTTTTATGACATTCAAGATAATATTATATATTTCTGGCGTGATAGAACGAACCACAAACCGTACTGTTATACAAAAATGCAGCATCGCAGTACTCTTGAAAAGATTACTGAGAGAGAAAAAAAATATGTATTAGAGCAAACAATCAAAAAAGATTTGATCTCTGACAAAGAGGTCGATCTACTAAAGATAATTGCACCTGATCCATTGTCTATTGGCGGCACAGAAAATAGTATCAGAGAAAAAGTAACTGCATGGGAAGCAGATATAAAATACCATGAAAATTATCTTTATGACACTGGTCTAATTCCAGGTGCATACTATATTAGAAGAGGAGAGGAAATAAAACAGTTTGAAAATCAAATTTCCCATCAGGTTCAACAAGAACTGGAAAAGTTACTCTGGAGTAGACTAAAAGACGATACTAGAAAAGGGAATAATGATGAATACTATCAATATATTACACAATGGGCAGAGCTTCTCAATCAACCTATTCCTGATCTGAGAAGGATTTCTGTGGACATTGAAGTTGAATCTGAAGAAGGAAGAATGCCTACTCCACGAGATCATGACAGATGTGTTATTGCAGTTGGATTTGTTGCAAGTGATGGATTCAAAAAGGTGTTGGTATTGAAACAAGACAACTCGATCGACCATAATACTCCTTTAATACCTGAAACGGAACTTTGCCACACTGAAAAAGAATTATTACAAAAAGCATTTAAAATTATTAGTTCATATCCAATCATCATTACTTATAACGGTGATGATTTTGATATGCCATATCTTTATGCTAGGTCCCAAGATCCAAGAATTGATCCGATTAGTAAGACGGTCATACCAAAAAATGAAATTCCAATTATAATTAAAAGAGAGACCTTTATAAAAAGAGGTTCTCAAGCTGAACCAGTCCAAATAAGACATGGATTACATATTGACTTGTTTAGAACCTTTCAAAATAGATCTGTACAAATCTATGCATTTAGCCATAAGTATTCAGAATATACACTTAATGCAATTTGTGAAGCTTTGCTGAATGATGGCAAAATTGAATTTGAAGGCGATATTAGTGAATTACCTATCCCCAAATTAGCAGAATATTGTCTTAAGGATGCCTATCTAACCTTCAAATTGACAAGTTTCAATGACAATTTGTTAATGAAGCTTCTGATAGTCATTGCTAGGATTAGTAGACTATCTATAGATGATATTGCACGATTTGGTGTTAATCAGTGGATCAGAGGTATGTTGTACTATGAACATCGTCATAGAAATATTCTTATTCCAAGACGCGATGAACTGCAGGCAAAGGGTAGCGCTTCAACTACTGCAATAATAAAAGAGAAGAAATATCGTGGTGGATTAGTAGTAGAACCTGTCCTTGGTATACATTTCGGCGTTATCGTGGTAGACTTTGCAAGCCTCTATCCAAGTATTATTAAAGTACATAATATCTCGTATGAGACAGTAAATTGTATACATCAATCATGCAAAAACGATCTTAGTCAGCAGATACCAGGGACTACACACTGGATATGCAAAGAAAAGAGGGGACTTACATCACTCCTAATTGGATCGTTACGTGATTTAAGGGTCAACTACTACAAATATCTGTCCAAAAATAAAGCATTATCTTCTGAAGAACGGCAGCTGTATAACGTAGTAAGCCAAGCAATAAAGGTAATTCTTAATGCCAGCTATGGAGTGATGGGTGCAGAGATATTTCCTCTGTACTGTCTGCCAGTAGCCGATGCAACTGCTGCCATTGGAAGAACTACGACAACAAAGACA
>JBKOWU010000166.1:0-15719 GCA_046724555.1 Thermoproteota archaeon
AAAGAATCTGGGTGTAGTGCCATTCTCTAATACTTTTCCTCTGGGACTAAGTATTGCTGCACTTTTATCTAGCTCGTATGCCAATGGAATTAGATCTTGTTCGTTTCCTCCAGTACCGTGAAGTAAGAGAAAAGTTGTAAACGTTTTTCCTCCTGTCTTTCGTCTTCTAGTTGCTGTACCAGCTCCGATTTCTTCATATTTTGGAGGTATGAAACTGTGGATGAAATCAAGTTCAGTTTTCTTGTTCATTTTTTATCACTTCAATTGCCTTTATTATCAGATTGTTGATGTTTTCCGCTTAACACCTGTTCTTGTCCTTTTTCTTTCCCATGTGGTGGTAAATGTACTGGCGGTAGCACACTCTCAAGATCTTTACGTGCCGATTCAAGCCATGGCGGTAACATCAAATGTGTGCCAAGCTCTTCTACCTTTTCATCCGTTGCGAAGCCAGGTGGATTGGTAGCTATTTCAAAGAGTACTCCGCCTGGTTCACGGAAATATACTGAGTGAAAATAGATACGATCTATAATAGGGGTTGCGTTGAGGCCTGCTTTGACTATTTTGGCTCGTAACATTTTTTGTTGTTCATCAGATGGTGTGCGCCAAGCTACATGATGCACTGTTCCAACACCTATCATCCCATATTGTGCATTCGGAAGACAAAGTACATCTACAATATTAGATCCATGATGCTCTCCTTTGGTATTCTTATTCCTGCCAGCAGCATCGTCTTCTTTAGCTTCGCTAATTTGGAAACGAAAGCGGCTTCCATCTTGATCTATGAACTTAAATCCTAATTCGTTGGTCAGGACATGAGCAGTGTATTCATACCCTACTTCTGATACTGTCACAGAATAAAAACCTCTTATCGCATATTCAATAGGAATAGGACCTTCTTTCCATACATGAAGTGTTCTGTCTTCAGCGGATCTATTAGCTACAAGCTCCAATTCTAGTCCGTCCGGATCATATAGTGTCACTACTTCTTCAGTGTCACTAAATCGCTTTGTAGGACCTTGAACAGGTACTTTTTTACTCTTAAGCCTATCTAGCCAATAGTCTATAGAATGTTCAGGAATCAAAAATGAAGTAGCGATGACTTGTCCTGTTCCTCTATGTCCTTTAGGAGCGTTTGGCCATGGAAAGAAAGTAAGGATTGTACCTGGGCGTCCTATTTCGTCACCAAAATATAGATGGTAGGTAGTAGGATCATCAAAATTTACTGTTAACTTTACTAGTCTAAGGCCAAGAATCTGAGTATAAAAATCGATGTTCTTTTTGGGATCGCTAGCTATTGCAGTAACATGGTGTATACCTAAAATATCCTTTTGAGCGAAATTATTGTGTTCACTGCTTTTAATTTTTTTAACCGTATATTGTGATTTTTCCATTGCTACTTTATTCTCCTCTAAAGTATTTTTTGATTGTAGATTTATCTGTCTGATTACATATGAGTACTGATTTTGACATATGTGTAAAATATATCAATTTTACTATTTATGTCGTAGTTACCTCAAGCTAACTAGATTTTGAATTGTATCGTTGGTTACTCCCAACTTATTACCATAGTTAAATAATATTTTGATAAATTAGTATATGCTTATACATAATGGTCAATAGTCAAAGAAAGATTTTAGTAATAGGTGCAACAGGTCAGCAGGGTGGTTCATTAGCTAGATTATTGCTTCAAAAAAACATAAAATATATGCTCTTACTCGGAATGCTCAATCATCTGCAGCTCAAGACCTAAGAAATAGAGGAGCTAACATAGTGAAAGGAGACCTTGATGATCCCGATTCAATAAAACGTGCAGTGAAGGATGTAGAATCAGTATTCCTAACGGGGACGCCATTTGAAGATGGAACCGAAGGTGAAACTCGTAGAGGGAAATTGATGGCTGACATAGCCAAAGAGAACAATATTGAGCACCTAGTCTACAGTTCAGTTGCAAATGCCGATAAAAATACAGGTATTCCTCATTTTGAAAGCAAATACAAAATCGAGCAGAATGTTAAAAATCTTGGAATTCCTCATACTATTATTGGTCCTACCTTTTTTATGGAAAACTTGCTTGGTCCAGGATTAGAGCAGGGTCAACTGGCTTTGCCTTTATCTTCATCCAGTGTTTTACAACAAAGCGCTCTTCAAAATATCGCAGAATTCTCAGCTCTCGTTCTTGAACGTCGTAAACCGTTTTTAGGAAAGAGGATAGATATTGCATCTGATGAAGTTACAGGAGAGCAAGCCGCTAGAATTTTATCAAATGTGTTAGGATACAAGATTAGGTATGTACCGGTTCCATTAGAGCAGGTCTATCAAGCAAATGAAGATATGGCTCGTATGTATGATTGGTATGGGAAAGTAGGAACTGGCGTAGACATTTCAGCTCTTCATCAAGAATATCCTGAAGTCGGGTGGCTCACTTTTAAAGATTGGGCCAAGTATAATAAACTAGGTCGTTCATTTCAATGAATTTCTCACAAAAAAAGGTAATAATTGTTATTAATATTGACAAGTATTTTTAAAGATCTTTAGGAGCCATTGATGCTATTAACATTCGGTTCTATATCTTGGCAACACACTTTATCTCGATCATAAGGTCAGGAAATGCAAGACGCTGGATTTGTACAGTGGACAAAAAGGATTGGCCGATTGGTAAGATAGATGACTTGTATGCAAAAGTGCCACCTTGTGTTAATGCAACATCTGGAACAATTCTAATAGATTCCCACAGTATAAAAATGGGTTTCCATAAATTCCTGTGCTCAGCCTAGTTTGATTTCCCATTTTGCTAGCATGTCTCTAGCACATTGTACATCGACTGCATCATTGTATCTTTTGAAAATGAACCAAGGATTTTCAAAATGTCTATTTGGTGCTGGCTCTTGCTGCATCTAGGATTAATTGGGCAATCTCATTTGGATGGGATACAAGTGACGCATGGCTAGAGTTAAGTGAGATAGTGGTAGCATTCATCCGCTGTGCGAATTGACGTTGTGCATCAGGAGGGATAATGCGGTCGCTCTCAGACACCTCAAACCATGTCGGAAGTTGCTTCCAAGCTGGAGGGCCAGATCGTTCAGTAAAAAGTGATTGATGAGCTGGCTTTTGCACAACGGCCAAGGTTTCAGCCTCAGTCGCATTTACATCCTGAGCAAACGCTTCGTGGAACATCTTTGGGTTAAGGTACGCAAATCCTCCGCTATCGAAAACCAATAATCCTGGAGGTAGTGATGCAACAGGGACGAAATTCACGGCAGATTCACCCTCATCAGGAGCAAAGGCTGAAACGTAGACAAGCCCTGTTACGTTTTTATTATTATAACCGGCATTCGTGATTACAAATCCACCGAATGAGTGTGCTACAAGTATTGTTGGTCCGCCAACTAGGTCAATTGCGCGCTTGACGGTAGCTACATCATCTGCAAGAGAGTGCGCAGCAAGTTGCACCGCGATAACTCTATGTCCTGCGTTCTTTAGAATAGGAATTACTTTGCTCCATGAAGATCCATCAGCCCATAAACCATGGACTAGTACAATATTTGTACTGTTTGCTGTTGACATAGCTTGGGTTCCCTGAAGTTGCATTAATGTCTTATTCTCTGCGCTAGCCGAGCCGGAATATGTGGGAGACATAAAGCCCACAAGTAGAATTATACTCAGAGACAATAAGCCAGAAAATTTTATATTTTTCATTCTTATGATGACAATGACAACATGGATTAAAAAAATTCCGGCTGAAATTAGGAGGTTAAATCGCTGACTCAGAATAATAGAACATGAAAAGTACTACCTTTGTATTTTAGAAGGAGCTATGATAACAAAATTCAGTTGCTCTCAGAGCTGGTTGAAAAACTAAATAAAGCATTATCCACTGAAAATGCTTCAGCAGATAGAATAATATCAAGAATAGATCAGACCCCAATAGAAGAAGTAAAACAAAGACTAAAGCAGCACTTGAAAGAAACAGATAATCAAAAAAGTAGGCTTAGAAGAATAATTAGACGATTAGGAAGAAAGCCAACTGATGCTAAAGCAGATTTATCACTATCATTCGTATCTACTACGATGCCGAGGGGAAATAATCTTCCAAAGAATGTAAAATCAAAAACAGACGATAACGGTCTAGAAAATTCTATGCCGGAAGAATATGAATTAGTGCAAATGAGGCGGGATTTCGCATTAAAACATGATGAATTGGTGGCTTACGATTCGCTGATCCGGACAATGCAAATGACGGATACACCGCGACAGCATGAGAATATATCTTTACTGGAAAAGAGTATGCAGGAACAAGAATCAATGGCATATTGGTACAAAATACATACGCCTTTGATACTTGACAACCTATGGCCAAAGATGATTCATACTTCAATAAGACGTGGTCAAAACTTTCTTCTTAACCACATCAGTTCCAAGATTCCACTCGTTATCATATACGCCGATCTTGTGGCTCAACGAATATGAGCATGACCCTACCCGTAGATAACCTTGTTACATTAATTAGAGCTTTTGCCCATCAAATATCGCACATTGTAGATAGTCGTGGTGGATATGTCTTGAAATACGTAGGCGATGCAGTAATCTCATTTTTTCCAGGTCGTCTTAATAATAAGAAGGAGAAAGCAAGGAGCCTCATTGCATTGCCTGAAGGGTATTGCTTACCATTTGCTAGTAAATCCTGATCCTGCAAACTTGGAGGATAGGAAAATATGGTTCCAGATAAGAAGTATGATGTTAACTATTTCGAAGAAAATATCTACTTTGAAAAAAATTTGACATCATGTCGTAAGCATTATCGCTTTGATATTGATTATCATAATTAAGATAAAATAGTTCACTCATTCAAAATTAGCTGGGCAGCGTGCTTTGCGCTTGCAACTGACGCATTAGACAATAATCCCTCCTTACCTACCCAGTCTCCTACTATGTACAAACTCTCTGCAATTTTTGTATCCGGTCTTCCACCTAATCCGCCATCTGCAGCAGTAACAATAGCATTAGATACCACCATGTTGGGCAATGGTCTCTTCTTAATAAGCATCTGTCTCCATCCTGGCTGCAGTAAATCAAGGAACTCTTCTAACTCTGGTTGATCCTCTCTTGGCTTGGGTTCAATTGAAGTACCAAGATATTTTGCGACGTGAATTAAAGCTCCACCCTTAGGAGCAAGCTTTGCATATGCAGAATGAACCGAAAAATATAGTGGACGATCTACCCCCAAAGCAAACAATGTATCTTTGTTAGGAAGGCTACTTAGAGCAACATCCAAACATACCAAACGTATGGGTTTTGCTTCTTTTGCTGCCTTCGACAGCACCTCTGGTCTCTCCTTGTCATCGAAAAGGCTGTAGGCATCCATTGGACCTGCCGCTATTACAACTATCTTTGCTGATACTTGGGTTTTGTCAGACAGCAGAACTTGCCATCCAGAAGAATCAGTTCTTTTCACTCTGATTGCCTTTTTCCCCATGACAATTGTTGCATTTGCGTTTTTGGCTACTGTTAGTAGTCCGTCGACGAGTGTCTGCCAGCCTCCATCTAGATACATAACCCCTGCTCGACTACCCACATAGATTTGGTGAAGTACTGGTCCTATGCTCTGAATGTCTGGATCGTTTGCATAAGTATTTAGTCTGAAAATCGTCTTAATTATTTGGGCATCGTTTATGTCTTGAATATTTTTGTATAGCCATTCCTGTTCTGTAACACTTTCTAATTGTGAAAAATCCATTTTGGTGGGTGAAATAAAGAACTGACTCCCATCACTCTTCCCAGATAACCAACTACTATAATCACCCGCAATTTCACGTTTCTTGCCGCCGCTTATTAAATAGCCTTTCCCTGCAGGAATGCCTCCAGTATAAGCGATGCCTATCTCCTTTAAAATTGAGTCACTTGCGTCAGTGAGAAATAGTGCGTGCGGTCCTTGGTTAAAGTAAAAACCGTCTATTTCTGCAGTCCTTGCACGACCTCCAATTTCTCTAGATGAATGTTCAAATAACGTTACTGCCTTTCCAGCATGGGCAAGCAGCGCAGCAGTGGTAAGACCTGCAAGCCCACCTCCAATAATTATGACATCTAAACTATCCACTTCATTTGACATTAGATAGTCTTATGTCTAGAGGCAATGCTGTTAAGTGTTTCCCTTCTGAGAACCCAGATTTAAGACATTTGAATTTTGATCAATTGTCATCTTGATTTACTTTTAATTTTACTAATCTAAAGTCCCGAAATACGGAGATGGAAATCTATCTTTCTTTGTGGATTACTGGTTATTGCTGTTATATGGCATATTCCAGGAATATCCTTGCTCATCTTGTCCTCCTATGAACCCAATGGCAAATCTGAATACTGCAAGGACAAAAGGAATATAATAAATCCAATAGGCATCATAAATCGAACAAACACTAATAAAGCAATATTGGAAAATATGATTATAGAACCCATATATTATAGAGCACATTCAAGGAATCACTTTCCATCATAATAGATCATTGAAAGGTCTATCATCAAAAGTTGCTCAAATGTTATCAGCCCAAACGTATATCTAATACCAGAATTGTAAGGCGGAAAAATACTTAATGAATTACTTCTAGAAGCGACAGACCTAACCTCTTAGCTAAATAGATCGAGATCCTGTAAAAATTATTTTTACAAATATTTATCAGAATTTGAAGAAGGTAAATCAAATATGGTTTTAGTTTGAATGGGTAAATTTCCTCACATCCGTTAACTACAACAAAATCAGAAATGCCCAATTTTCAATATTTTTTACTTCCTGAATATTGCAAAGCTGTCATAGCTGGCACAAACAACTACAGAAAAAGTTAACTCTGATGATCGACTTATTGTAGATGAAGAAGTTAATAATAGCGATGACATTCAAGGGTCTGAGGAAGTTCGTACATACGAATAGCAGTCAGCAAGGGCGGCAACAACAAATAACTCTATTTTCTAACAGTATATGTGACAAGCACAAAACAAAGCATCTTTGATTATGAAGAGACTCTATTTGATACTCTTCAACAATAAGCATATCTGGGTAAAGAAGCTACCGGCTGGGTATCACTGAATTTATGCTCCGCTATATGGGGTTTCAATGCAGCGTCTAGGACCTCAGGAATGCCAGCAGGTCAGCGTTGACTTGATCCTGAAGCGTGGCTGTGAGGCCGTGCGGTGCACCCGGATAGTAGATTTCCTTCGCGCCCTTAATGAGTCTGGCTGATTTTACAGCCGCGTCCTTGACGGGAACGATTTGGTCGTCCTCGCCGTGCATGACAAGGGTCGGGACATCGATCTTCTTGAGGTCCTCGGTGAAATCTGTTTCTGAGAAGGCCTTGATGCTTTCGTAGGCGTTCTTGAGGCCAGCCTGCATGCTCCAGAGCCAAAACTGATCCAGCACGCCCTGGGAGACCTTGGCCCCCGGCCGGTTGGCTCCGTAAAACTGTTTCGCCAGGTCCTTATAGAATTGCGAGCGGTCTTTCGTCAGGCCACTCCGCATGTTGTCGAAGACCTCCATCGGCAGCCCCTCCGGATTGGCTGCGGTTTTCAACATGATCGGCGGCACGGCGGCGATGAGGACCGCTTTGGCGACCCGCTTTGTCCCATGACGCCCGATGTAGCGAACGACTTCGCCGCCACCGGTGGAGTGGCCTACAAGCGTGGCGTCCTTGAGATCGAGTGTCTCGATCACGGCTGCGAGATCGTCAGCATAGCCATCCATGTCATTCCCCGAAGAGGCCTGACTCGACCGGCCATGTCCACGACGGTCGTGCGCGACCACGCGGAAGCCGTTCTGCACTAGGAAAAGCATTTGGCCGTCCCAAGCGTCGGAGCTCAGAGGCCAACCGTGCGAGAACGTTACGACCGGACCTTTGCCCCAGTCTTTGTAATATATTTCGGTGCCGTCCTTGGTAGTGGTCGTGTTTGAACTCATGGTATGAACTTCTCCATTATACTCATAGTTAATCTTATTCAAATTGTAGTTTTTAAATATATAACTTCCTTCCAATAAGAAGCTTAGTTTGAGCTGTATTTCTGTTTAGGGTTTCTCATTTTGTACCAAAGTGATGAAAAACGCGGAGGTAGTTTTAGGAATCCAACTCGAAAAAATATTGGAATCGAAATAGAACACTAACAAGTTACAATATTATACTATATCATCCTCTGTTTTTTTTCATTATCTAATTGTCGGTATTTCATGCAAACTATTATTTGCATGTTGTATATTATACCAGATCGTCAACAGTCGATGGTGTTCTTTTAAGGTATATGAATTAGAGGAAAGTGATTAAGAGCTATTGGCATTAGCTTTTATTTTCAAACTAGCTATGCGAGAGAAGAGCTAGATCATAAACGAAGAAGAAAGTTCACATCGATGCGATTTAACATAATCAGACGATATTTCAAACCCTAGTTTTTTAGAGTTTGGCGCAAATGCAGTGGGTGCTCTAGGAATGGTATTTATTCTGACGAATTATTTTGAGCAGGTGTAACCCTAACAACCTGTTGAGTATATCTTGAATCTTCTTTTTATCTCACTACAGTCACTGGACATTTCGCATGGTAAACGATTTTATGAGATACACCGCCTACCGGAAATTCTTTAACTGTATTGATTCCTGTGCTCCCAATAACTATTGTATCGCCCTTTTCTTCGTCTGCTATATGCAATATTTCTGCAGCTGCATTTCCTTCACGTCTTATTGTCTTTACATCCTTTATGCCAGAATCTTTAGCTTGGGATTTATAATCATCAAGGTTTTGTAGAGTTACGGCTGTTCCACCCTCTGCTTCTATTAGCTTAGCAATTTCTCCGAGTTCTTGCTTTATCTTACTTGATATTCTTTCAAATGTATCAAATATGTTTACTATAAGTAAAGCAGCATCACATTGTTTGGCTAAAAAGGAAGCATATTGATAGGCGTCCAACGATGATTCCGAACCATCCATAGCAACAAGAATTTTAGATATCATATTTTGTGAATGGTTTTACATTCTACTATGTTTGCTGTAAGTTAAATTGTACAGCATTGCTGTAGTTACTACGGTTGAATCTACTGACAAAGCGATGCTAATAGAACAAATCCTTTTATCACACAGATAGCACTTTGAGTAAGTTGGATGGATAGACCTAGCGTTTCAGTCATAGTCCATATGAAACTATGACTATGTTATTAAGGAAAGCAAGTTTATTGCCAGTCGTAGATGATGTGCGACAAAATATAGAACCTACATCTCTTCTCCTTTGTTCTAATTGATGTCCTATTCCATGTCCATTCACCAGCTTGACTTTAATTTCGCTTTCTAACTAATATGGTATTATTGTCTTCTACTTTTACTTCATACCTTGGTTCTTCTCTCATCGCTGGTGGCCTTAATACCCTACCAGTTGTAATGTCGAATCTAGATCCATGCCATGGACATTGAACTATATTGCCCTCAAGCTTTCCTTCTGCTAGAGGACCACCCATATGAGTACATACATTACCTATTGCATAGTATTTTCCTTCAACGTTAGCAACACATATCTTTTCACCATCAACTTCAACTGCCATCATCTTTGAAGGTTGAATATCTTTTGTTTCAGCAACCTTAACAAAGCCTCCCATTATCCTTTTCACCTCCGATCATCAACACCACATTTTCTATATTGATTTCTCTATTTACCTTTTCCTCCAGGTAATCCCCAACTCCCATGCGATGGATCTTGTCGAGGATACTTTGATGATATATATGCACTTGGCAAGCTTGTATTTATTGATAGCAACAACATGGGTTCAAAAAAAGACTCGATACATAATAAACTAACATCTGTAGCACATGACTAGGACAGTGAGAATTCAGATGTACTGTGCTATCTGATGATGAATATGATGGTATATATTGAGATATCATATGCAACTCGGTCAAGTCTTAACACGATAATTGATGCGTATATGATATTATTCTATTCTCATTTTTTTAAGAAAAATGTATCCTTGATCTGTTGTTATGTAGATGCGACGTGCTTTGATGTAATGCAATAGCTATCTGTCTACTATCTCTGCCATAATTCTTCTTAGTTGATCGTGTGATATCTGTGTCTGCTGCATTATATTTTGTTCTGTGCACCCATCTGTACATATTTTTAGTATTTCGGTTATTATCTTATGGTGTATATCATCTTCTATTGATGTCATATGTCATATGAAGGTATAGACTAGCACATATCATAAACCTTAAAGCTACTGAGTAGAAGGAGGACCACTCAGCTATTGGATTTCTAATTTACAGCAAACGCATTATGATTGGGCGGTGGCATTGGGTTATCTCATAATATTCTTCTATTGTCCAAACTATTTACTATTCATTTTCATCTGCCATTTCAATGCTGCAAATCTTTCCCAATCATAATAAAACCAAAACCTAGCTGGTCTATATGCAAACCAAGGAATTCTCCCAGGCATTAATCTCGGCTTTAGCTGCAATATTTGTAATGATATTTTTGACTAGTTTTGGCATGGCTAATGCTGATACTTTCTCATTCTCCCCAATGATGCCTTCTCCAATTCAGTCTCAGCTGACATTACATCAGCAAGATCTAAATGGATTGAGGATAACAACAATTTCAGATGGGTTACAATTAACGAATCATCCTTTTGCATTATCTTCACTAATACCGACACTTAAGCAGCCATCAGAACAACAACAACAACAACAGCAGAACCAGACTACACAGCAACAACAGCCTTTAACAGCCAGTGAACTAAATAACAATAGCAACAAGCTTGACAATCATTCGCCTAGTGTCATATCTGAACTACCATTTTGATTTGTATCCATTATTCTCCGACAATATGTTATTATCTGCAATATCCTGTCTTCTGTTATTCCATGACTTTTCAGCTTGGCTAAAGCAATAAGAGATTGACTTTGACCTAAGCAGACTTATTGCTGATATATCTTAGACTAATGTTTCGTAAAGATAAAGATATAATCAACAAGGTCTTTGTACAAAAACAAGAAGCTGCAGTTGAAGACATAGGTAGAGGGGTTAAAACACTGGAGACAAAATCATTCTCTATAAACAAGGCTTGATGTGTCCAGAAATATACATATTTGTCAGATTTGAAATTTGCAAGTCATCCGCTTAGGTGTCCCGCCAATTAGAGTCTAAACATATAGGCAAAGGAGGATATTGACAACACTTTAGAGTATTTCCTCTTATGCAACAACATTAGAAATTTCTTTGGCCAAACTACCTCCTTCTCCTTTATTAACAAGCTTTCTCTCAATTTCCATTATTATTGGCTCTTTATGGTATTCTATACTAATGGGAATAAAGACATCCACCTTTCTAACACCGGGAGAGTAAACGCAAAAGGAATCCTTAAGATCCACATAGCTCCTTTCAAGTACCTTTCTATGGGATCCTTTTTCGATGGTGGCCGAGAAAACAGATACGATGTACCCCAGTATAGCTGTAAAGTTAAATTGTATTGTGAAATCAAGTACATGGTTTTCGATCAATTTTTCAAGCCTTCTAGCAACATCCTAGGATTATCAATGAGACACCTCATTATCTTAAAGTCAATACAAGTAAGCTGTTCTCTAACATTTTGAAATTCAACGGTTTGGTTTTAAATCAGCAGATCTTGAGGGTTCTTTAGTTTTGATAGGAGTGCTTACAGCAATTGCAGGAAGGTAAGAAAAAGGTGGTATGAAGAATTAAGAGAACAGAGAGCAAAGGATGTAGAAACTGAAATGCTTTAATGCTAAGATAAGCAATTTCTTCTGTACAGGATTAGAAAATGGGCGGATCTGTTCTAGTAGGATGTTCAGGATGGAATTATGGTGATACTCCAGACAAAGGAGGATGGACTGGTGTATTTTATCCGGATAAAAAAACTAAAAGACTAAGGTACTATTCCCAATTCTTTAACACAGCAGAAATGGACTCTATTTTTTATGAAAAATTCTATTCTCAAATGACCAAAGGCACATTTATCGGAATGGCAAGAGCTACACCAGAGAAATTTCAATTCTCAGTAAAAGTACCTGAGACTATTACTCATAACAAGAGATTGGACATTAATAAAGGTGCCATGGTAGATTTTGAAGAATTTCTTGATAAGATATCTCCACTAAAAAATGCAAATAAATTAGGAACAATACTTATTCAACTTCCTCCAAGTTTTACTGTTAGTGACTTTAAAAATATAGAAGGCTTCCTTGATAGACTGCCATCATCATCTTCATCAAGTTATGATTATGCTGTTGAATTCAGGCATCCATCATGGAGTACTGAAGGTCCATGGGATATGTTAAAGCATTATAATATTGCAGCTGTGATGACAGATTCCCCTGCAAGAGAAAATTTGCAATTCCTATCTGATATTACTATAACTACGGCTGACCATTCCTTCATTAGATTTCATGGAAGGAATACAAAAAATCATTATTGGTATAATTACCTGTATAGCAAAGAAGAGCTAAAACCATGGGTTGAAAAAGTATCGCAGATAAAAGAACAGACTAGAATTCTAAGAGTATACTTTAACAATCATTATGGAGGAAAGGCAGTTGTCAATGCTTTAGAGTTCAAAGAAATGATTGGTATGCCATCATGGGAGAAAGAAAGGAAGGTCCTAGAAGAAGCAAAGCATTATCTTTCAAACAAATTCTTTGTGAAGGGAAAAGAATTAGCTGAATAATCTCGGGCTTGTTATTTCTAACAATAAATATTATTCTTGAATATACGCTAGTTCATAGCGTCAGTTATTTAACTAGTCAAGTGACAAATGACTATGGTGATCAATGGTCATATTGGACTGATGTAACTAAGTATAAAAATAGAACTGGCTTTCCTAACGTAGTAAAAGCTGGTATTAATGCATTTTAATTTCTCACCAATAGATAAAAACTACCTTGTAGAGACCAATCACAGGTGGTGGGGAAGAGAAAATAATGTTAGGTATGACTCTACACCATGTAGTCGTGGACATAATGATATCCTGACTATTATAAATAACTATTATTTATCTAAAAAATAGCTTTCAAATAAAAGAAGGGGTAGTTTTCTTGTACTCTTCAGATCAGGTTTATCCAATGTAACTAATAAGTCGGACCGCTGCTAGCACCAGTTGGGGAACCACCACTTGCTGCCCCGCTGCTAGTTGAGTTAGTGCTGCTCTGATTAGTACCGCCAGCGGCTCCAGTGGTCTGATTACCTTGTGCTGCCGCTTGCTGTTGTACCAGGCTAATAGCGAACACAGAGGCAACAAGTACTGATGCAATGACTGCTGCATATAGTGTTGTTGTTGTATGTTTATTGAACATGCACCTCACCAATATCTATGATATTTATAATTTTGTGATTTGTTTTATGTAATTAGTTTCAGTCATAGCTGTCTAGTTAATACCGGAACAAAGACAATGTCACAAACTACACTACTAGAAAAGCAGACTAATAGTCTAGTCTTGCCAAACCTCATTGGGCCCAATAACTACATGGGTTCATATAGATACTATATGCAGTAGAGTCTACCAAAGGGGAAACCACTGTAGGCTTTTAATATAATGAGGACTAAACGTACTAATATAAAATGAAGCCACTAGAAACCATATTTTGGTTAGGTACAGCTGGTGTGTTGTATATGGCTGCCAATAAAATAGTAAAAAATGTAGCAAAAGATGTGGTAAAGGATGTCTTCAAAGAAACTGAAAAGCGTAGTGACCATAGCCGTTGCTTGTGGTGGTAGTAACCCAATCAATGTATCCTCCAAGAAAGTTCGCTCTCTTGCAAATCACACCATTTTATTTTTTATTTAATCGATAATTAACCAAATGCACAAATGAGTGAGGCTCCCTTTCATATATCGTAATACCGAAGGGGTGGAATCGTCAGGATGAAGAAATGAGGATGATGATGAACCTTTCAAGAAAATGAAATTGAAAGTGATAAAGAAATCACAAATAGGAAGTTCTAAAACATAATAGTGACTCACGTACAAGGAGAAGAAGAGATAGTATGAAAATTGGGATAATAGGATCTGGAGATGTAGGACAGAGACTGGCCGATGGTTTCATTGAACTTGGACATACAGTTAAGATCGGATCACGCGACCCAAATCAAAAGAAAGTAACTGAATGGACAGATAAGCATGACAACGAAGGAAGAGCGTCATCAGGAACATTTACCGAAGCAGCATTGTTTGGCGAACTAAATGTTATCGCAACTTCCTGGGCTGGAACTGCTGATGCTATTAGAATGGTCGATCCTCAGAATTTTGCTGGAAAAGTTGTTATTGATGTTACTAATCCATTGGACTTTCCTGAAGGAATGCCACCAAGGCTAGCAGTAGGTCATACAGACTCGGCTGGCGAGACTATTCAACGCATGCTGCCTAATTCCAAGATTGTAAAAGCATTTAATATAGTTGGAAATCCTCACATGGTACATCCAAATTTTACCGGTGGACCGCCTACCATGTTTATATGCGGAAACGATGACGAAGCCAAAAAAAATGTAGTAGATAATATCCTCACAAAATTTGGTTGGGAAACAATAGATATTGGAGGAATAGAGGGCGCTAGACTTCTAGAACCGCTTGCACTTCTATGGATAACACACTATTTTAGAACAGGTACTGGCGATCACGCATTTAAACTACTTAGAAAATAGCAACTTCCAACTGGGTACTAGATACCACTAATGTATGAAACTTGATTTATTACCAATACACCTGTAGTTTACGATGTTATTATGTTGTATTAAATATTGATGAGATAATATATTTAATACTGTAGATTAGAAGACAAGTTACTGTAGACCAAATACACAGATGGTGGCGAACACGACCTTCCCTACCGCTTGTTGTTGTAGTAGTATCCTATGCCTTCTCTTACCCATAGCAATCCCGAGGCTTAAATATGCATGGAATACCAATACAGCAGTTCAGCTAGCAGTATAAGAATAATCTAATTTGGCAAATCCACATGAAAATATATCTCTCCATTGGTTAGAGTTCATCTAACAGAATTTTACATCACTATTACAACACATACAAAAGCTACATATCTCTAGGCATTTTACTAGCAGTTTTCATACGCTCATTCTTTAAATCACTGGTTTGTTCCTCTACAGATCTATGTTCGTAACCTGTCTATCCCCTAGTAACATCATTTAATGCCTGGTCGCGTCTTAGAGGGCTCTTCCTTTCTACGTTAATCATGTCCATAGTACGCAATATCGTTAATAGACTTACTCGTATGGAAGCAGGATTCGATGAAAGGTTGATTGTAATTGGAAGTCAAATGCAAATGTAGATAGACAATGAAAGACACGTGTAATCAGCAATAAGATGGGCATAGATTCACATTCAGATTCTGAGATAAAGGAATTCTATCAGTTAAAAAACATTGCAGTAGTAGGTGTGTCAAAGAATGAAGAAAAACCATCTCATCACGTACCAAAATATCTTATCGAACATGGCTATAATGTTATACCAGTAAATCCCACGCTAACTGAGGTTCTTGGGAGAAAGGCATATTCAAGTATTGCAGCTATCCAGGAAAGGATAGATATTGTTGACGTATTTAGAAAGTCAGAAGATATACCTGCAGTTATAGATGATGTACTTAAGAAAAAAGATGGAATCAAAGTATTTTGGATGCAACTTGGGATATACAATGAAGATGCAGAAAGGAAAGCAAAAGAAAATGGCATAGATGTT
>JBKOWU010000150.1:0-3094 GCA_046724555.1 Thermoproteota archaeon
CACTATTAACCTTAATCATATCAACGTCCATTAGATCAAGGTGATTTTTGATATCTTCGACTACAATAAGAGAATTTTCATTTTGTTTGGTTTTCATTTTAATAATGTCCTGAATAATCTTCAAAATATCAGTATTAAGACCCTTGAGCATAGCAAAAGCATCGGGATGAACTTGATAGCCATTGCTGATGGCATAGGATAGTGCACTGGAAACATCTCTTTGCAAAGCCAAGATGGGAGATGTTCTCCATATGGTTATCATATTTAATTACATTTCTGTTATTGATAAAACTAATTATATAATAGATATTATTGTCAATATTTGTAAATTGTATTTTAATGCTAAGCGACGCCTTATTTATTTAGCAATTGGTACACTTGCATTTATGATTGCTTTTTCTGCAGGTGCGGAGATTAATTTGAGTGAAAAGGAAGCAGAAGATCTAAAAGGACAACTGACTAAACAAATTGTAAATATTGATCAAAATGGAATATTTATTAACAATGTCAAAGTCGCACTTGGAATGTTTATACCTGCAATAGGCACAGCAATAGGAATATCTTCTGGTTTTTCAACTGGAATGGTATTTAGTGCAATGGCAAAAACTTCTCCTATTCTTACCAGCGTTCCTCCTTTAATAATTCTGTTTACACCATTCGGAATTATGGAAGTCTTTGCTTATGGCTTAGCAATGTCTAGAAGTGGTCTGCTTATCTATCAACTTGTAAAGAAAAAGTCGTGGAAAGAATACGCTATTCCAATGATTGTGGAAATCGGAATTGTTGTAGTGATTCTATTTGTTGGAGCCATAATAGAATGGGATTTGATACAACAGTTTGGTAGACTTAATGATAGACAATCTATGTAACCTCCCCAAAAGTTATGCCAGACTTAATTCTTAATTAAAGCAAATTTGTAGTAATTCTTAAACACGCACCAGCATGGGCTTAATTTATGACAATTTGTTATAAAAATCGCTGTAGCAGCTAGCTTGGACCTTGTCGTGAGGATATTGTAGCAATAGTTACAGATTTTTAGTATAAATGTTATTTTTGTGAAATTGTTATTATTTATAGCAGTATTCTTTTAATATTATACAGTCAGTTGTTACTGCTTGAACATGTATAGCTCATAGGCATGTTGCCTAGAGTGTTCGAGAACTTGTACATCAACTTTAAGAATTGTATGTATATGGATTACAAGGAAAAAAGATCATTGACTACAATTAGTTATTTGGTACAGTAAATGTGGTTATATACGTAAGTATAACGGTATTGTAGATATTGTTGTCTATTTTTGTATGATTATCTATATCTTGCCTTTTTTAATATTGAGAGAAATTGAGCTATCGTGGTTACTCAAATTGTAAATATGTCTGACGCTTTACTTGGTCAATTACCATTACAGAAAGCTCGCTGAATTCCTTTTTCTCTAATTCATTAACTTTGCCTTTGAAAACTGTTTCTTTATTATCTTTTGTTAAATTCTCAAAAACCCAGACCTTAAGATTTGAAGTATCAACTCCATTTTTTTTCAAAAAAATGGCAATATCGGATTCCATAAATCTTCTGCTAATATCTCCAGGCCATGGCCGCGGTAGCAAAATTACATTCTTCTTATCCACTATAGCTTTCACCAAATCCAATTTTTTTTGTTCAATGTCATCGGATACATGAAAAGTAACAATATGTGCCTTATCAAGTGGTACTCTGGATTTTGCTGCTGCAATCTGAATGGAACTTATACCAGGAATAATTTCTACATTGTCGTCACCAAATAATTCTAGTAACCTATCAACTACTTCAGATTCGGAAAAATTGGCATCACCTGTAAAGGGTACAGCACAATAATCGTCATCTTTCATCTTAGTATATATGTCTTGATAAATACGTTCTTGATTACCCATTGTGACCTCATAAATTTTCTGTATTTTCCTATCAATTATATCCTCGATAATGTTTAGTGTGTATTTATATCCTGCAATATAATGGCATCTATAGATTGCGTCCTTGGCTACATCGGTTAGATACTTTGGTGAACCTGGGCCCACTCCAACAACAAACAGTTTTTTTGACAATACAGTAATTACATTCTATGGGTAAGGGCCTTAAATCTTGTACATTGTAAATTGCTTAGAGAAAATTTGCATTATTTCAGTAATATTAATATATATATATACCTGCAAAAGGTACGTTAAAGCAAAAGGAATCTCTTATATTAATATTCATTACGTGAATTTTGCATGCAGCAGAACACTATAATGCTTTAATGAGATTAATCACAGGATTCCAATCTACATGATGAAATTCAATCGGATCTTTTGCAGGATATTTTACCCAACCCTTTACTATGGAAAATTTGTAGATTTTTGATTTATCTCCGATGTTCATCTTAACTTTAAGTAATGTGCCCCACCGCTTAATTTCAGATGTAACATCTATAATCTGGCTGAACTGGAATTCTAGATTTTTGTCAGACTTGTTTAAATCATTCTCCAAATCATTTGTATCATACCCGTCTAAAGGGCAGAATACATTTCCATCTTCCTTGAATCGTTTAAGCTGTCTTAAGGAATGTACTTCGTGTATTCGATAAGACATATTTGTTTTTGTAATAAAAGCAATACGTCTATCAGTAACAACCAACATGCCTTCTTTTCCTCTTTTCATAAAGCCATCTTCCTCACCCCATATCCAAACTAAATGAACCTTTATCTTCTCATCCCAATTTATCAATACACTATACGATATTTTACATAATTAAAAACTTCTCCAACCCTGATAGATCGATTTTATTAGATGTTAGTGTGTATCTATTATGACGCAGGTAGAAATCAGTTTATGTTTGTGTGTACAGTGTATGTCCCTCATTTTATGTGCTGTGGGATTTTCTAAATACCAATTACATGATCACCCCGTTATGTATTCTATTGACCCTGTATGTAAAGCTGCCAGTAATATTATTAATATAGTTATTAGCAATTTTATTGATTTATGGTAATGTCAAATGACTAAAATCGGTAATGCTTATAGATGGATTTACGGGCGTATGATAAGCAGGCCTACAAATTTTAGCTGGGTTATTGAGGATAAG
>JBKOWU010000071.1:0-12196 GCA_046724555.1 Thermoproteota archaeon
AATAGCAGAGGCAGGCACCGGCGATCCAATAGCGGATATAGCGGACATAGAAGAGGAATTAGTTATGTGGTATCTGAAGCTCTTTGAAGGGAATCATGACAAAATATCAAGAGCGGTGAATTCAGGTACAGATATGATTACTGCTATCACAGATGTGTTCCGAGGGATAGGAGTAAGGGAAGAGCATGTCAGGTTCGCTTTGGATGATAACAATTTGTCTGGGAGTGCATTTGATGATTTTGGATTGGAAAGAGCGAAGAATTTTTGTTGGAGCCTTAGAGAAATATCGAAACCAACCCTAATTGTTGCAAATAAAGTGGATTTGCCTACTGCCGCGGACAATTTTCGTAGAATACGGGAGCAGTATAAAAATATGATAATCGTTCCTTGTAGTGCAGATGCCGAACTGACTCTAAGACGAGCAGAAAGTCGTGGCCTGATTCAGTACATTGCAGGTGATGAAAGATTTGAGATAAACGATCAGATTTTGCTAAATGATAAACAGAAATGGGCACTTAATTTCATAAGAAAAGATATACTTGGAGAATACATGCGCACAGGTGTTCAATTTGCTATCAATGTAGCAGTATTCAAGTTACTGAGAATGAATGCCGTTTATCCTGTGGCAGATGCAAATAAGCTTGCAGATAAGCACGGTAACATCTTACCTGATGTGTATTTGATGAAATCTGGCTCTACAATTGAAAACCTTGCAAAAGATATCCATAGCGATTTAGTTAAGGGACTGCTGTATGCCATAGATGTTCGGGATGGTCTTAGATTACCGACTACATATCAGCTGAAAGATAGAGACGTGGTATCTATAGTTTCAGCAAAGAAAAAGAAATAGTAAGCAGTACATTACGTGCGCAAATTCCACTTGGTCCTACTAAAGCAGAAAGATTTGCGAATGACCTTATTGTTTTTGAAACATCATAGGCAAAAATTTTATGACCGCTCGACAGCAAAGGCACAAAATATCAAATCCATATTCAAATATCTGCAGTAGACAAGATGGCTAATGATGAGCAAGAACCATTGTGCAAGAGGTGTCAAGTGCATAGTTGTAAAATTCTTCCTTCTATGAAACGACTTTTTCACAAATTAATCAAGCACGTGCTATCATGATTCGCTATTATTATGGATCTATATTCTATTGTTAGATCGGTTCTCAACTTCATATTTTGAGATTGCAAGTCTTATATTACATGTAAACTTTGGATCTGTAGTGCTACTACCCCAACGATGTTCATTTATAATAAATGGTGATGCTTGCGGCCGTTCGCCATCATTCATCGTTTCTGTTAATGATAAAAATGACCAATATATGATAGGAGTTGTATGCGAAGAACATACGAAGCAAATGGGAAAACAATTGGAATCGATGCAACAAACAGGGAAAGTCCCAGAGGGAGCGATACATTTCCAACCTTTGAAGACAGTCTCGACAAACTGTATCAGAGGGTCTGATGAAGATTATATGGAAGTTGAATCAAAACGAAAATACAATAACATGTAAGAAACAACCATTGCAACCAAATTTCAGATGATTTAACTGTAAGTGCTACACAATATCACTTATAACTATACCGTAACCATCATTTGTTTAGAGGGATATCTCAAAAGACATCTTCATGTTCATATGTACATATAGATCATTTGACTGGATGTGATAATAATGAATGTCTTAAAGGTCTGTTCTACACGTTATAGATATATTCATATATATTGATTCTTTACCTCCTGGTTAACAAGAAATATTGGTTCTTTTGCTTCAAAAACATTGAGCAAATTTTGAACTGCAATCTGCGACATTTTTGAACGCGTCTGATAAGTTGCACTGCCTATGTGAGGTAATGTCACCACATTTTTCATAGTTAAAAGAGAGTTGTGATGAAGGATCGGTTCATTTTCAAATACATCGAGAGCAGCGCCAGCAATCATTTTTCTATTCAAAGCTTGAATTAGATGTCTTTCATTAATAATTTGGCCTCGTGAAGTATTGATGATATATGATGTTTTCTTCATCATTCTAAATCGCGATGAATCCATTAGATGAGAACTATCAGTGTTTAGATCGGCATGTATAGAAAGAAAATCACTTTGTCTTAAAAGACTATTAAGATCAACGTATCTAGCCTGAGTTTCTGTCTCTATTTTATAATTTCTTGTTTGCCTATTGTGGTAGATAATCTTCATGTTAAATGCTTTAGCTCGTCGAGCTACTGCTGCTCCTATTTTACCGAGTCCAAGAATTCCAAGAGTCATGTCGTCTAAATCTGAACCTAATAAAAGATTGGGCATCCAGCCGATTTCCCATCTTTTTTGTTTTACAAGTTCATTGCCTTGAATAATATTTCTAGCCAACACAAGAATTAATGCAAATGTCAAGTCAGCAGTAGCCTCTGTAAGTATATGAGAAGTAAAGGTAACATGGATACCTCTTTTGGTAGCTTCCTTAAGATCAATATGGTCTACACCTGTACTTAGGGAGCTAATCACTTTGAGTTTGGGTCCTGCAGCCTCTATAGCCTCAGCATCTATTTTGTCAGACAACATACAGAGGATCCCATCCTTGCCTTGAATGTTATTTAGTAATTCCTTTCTAGTGGGAGGCCTATCTCTGGCATTGACAGTCACATCACATTTTTTCAGTAGGGTTAAAAGTGCTGGTTGACAAATCTTTCTGGTAACGTATACCTTCCTGCGTGATGTCAATCTCAATAATAATAATAAACCTTG
Organism: Thermoproteota archaeon; assembly: GCA_046724555.1. Classification (GTDB taxonomy): domain Archaea; phylum Thermoproteota; class Nitrososphaeria; order Nitrososphaerales; family Nitrososphaeraceae; genus JAFAQB01. The sequence goes on from JBKOWU010000071.1 coordinate 2,743, forward strand.
ATTCGATTTTATGAACTTTTGAAATTAAAAACTATCATACTAGATCGTTAGCGCGTCTATTGACCACAGTTAATTGAGGCTTGTTATATGTTTCAGCCGATCTTTTTACTGACCAGTTGTGTAGTAAAAACCACATCTGATCGGACCAGTAATTACTCAACCAACAATAGAAGTGAATCTACCTAAAAGTTTATCAAATGTAATTACTTCCTGTCTGGCATGCATACATTTAGAACTGTAGACGTTGCTTGTCTCCCTCCAGGCGACATAAATAGAGATTTAGCTCAATTGTCACGGCGCGTTATTCTCATTATTATATTGATTTGGTCTGCAAGAACATATTCCAGCTACAGCAAAAAGTAAATTTGATATACCATGCACCCAACTGACAAAGCAATCCTTGCATCATTATTTATAAGTAATTTAGATCCAGAAATTCCAGTACTTGAACGACTAGAATCCAAAATGTTAGTAGAAAAAGAGTTCTACGAATCGAGGATCTGTATGCTGAAAGAGCACGGTTTTATAGAAGGAAGCGATGAATTGAAGCTCACGTTTATTGGCAGAGATGCATTAAGGGTAGTCCTAGTTGGAGGAGTATTTGATTTGATACATCCTGGACATATACATACATTGAAAGCGGCAAAATCGCACGGTGATGTACTTGTAGTTGTGGTAGCAAGAACTTCTACAGCAATGACAATTAACAAAGAACGGAAAATCTATCATAATGAAAATATGCGTAGGGAGCTGGTTTCTTCCTTGAGCTTTGTAGATCTAGCTATCATTGGAAAAGAAGGAACGTTATATGACACGGTAGAATATGTAAGGCCAGACATCATAGCATTAGGTTATGATCAAACTCATAGTGAAAAGGATGTAGCTTACAACTGCCAGACAAGAAATTTAAATGTCAGAGTGATAAGACTTAACACGCCTATGCCGAGAACAAAAAGTTCAAATATAAAAAATGAGCTTGGTGACTCGTTGTATCGAATATAGTCTAATCTAATCTATGACTTTCAAAGAGTTATTGTTGTTAACGTGTATTCGTACGCTTATTTCATCGCCATTCTTGATGCCCATCGTCTGTTTGAGTGAGATGGGAGCAATTACTTCCAGCATGCTATCGTCATAATGTGTTCTTTCTAGTACAAGAACTGCAGCATCATTAAGTACGCCACCGTTGATGTCTGCTTTATAACATTTCGCCCATCCGTATGTTCGTGAGTTGTCACTAAAACCATTGATGAAAATCGAGGGATACCTGCTTATTTCACGTCTGGAATTCATAGAAATTTGATCGACAAGTTTTACGTTTAGAGTTCCTGGATAAGGCTCATAGCCTAATTTTTCCTTGAATTGTTTCTTATATCCATCCAGTGACATGTAGTATGCACCTTCGCCCATACCAGACACTATTGTTCCTTTAAAATCAATTGTAAAGGGCGTAGATTCTATTGCATATTTCAATGCGGAAAATAGAATCTCAATTTGAGAGTACCCTTTATTGGTAACCTTCACTCCTAATTTGTGCCCCTTCCTGAGACGTTCAATATATCCTGCGCTTTCCAAATCTAGGAGGTGTTTTGATGCCGCCTGTTGAGATCTGTTTATGAATTTGCCTAAATCAGTTGTAGTCAATTGTATGAAATTATATTTCGCACCATGTTGCAACAGCTTAGTCATAGTAAGTATATGTTGCAACTTGATCTCTGGCATTTTTAACTAGTTAATTACACCCATATCTCCGAAGGTTCTAACTCTTACATCAGTAGGCTTTTTTAATTCTGCTGTTCTGTGACCTACAATATATTGAATCCCTGCTTTGTCTGCAGCTTCAACAAGCCGCTGCGTAACTATACCATCAAGTATCAGTAAGGTCGCGCCTTCGGTTATGTTAAGCTTTTTTACCACGTCCGAAACTGGAATCTTAAGCAATGTTCTCATTGAACTATCCAATAAGACCGCTTCGAGCGTCTCATTAATTTGGGGATATACCTCCCGTACTGCTGAAAGAATGTCTGCATTGTCCTCCTTTTGTATGCTATCACTACTGCTGGATACAATATGCGTTTGCTGCTGTATTTCTGTTATCTGTTCATGCTTCTCCCGTTTACTTAGTTGTCTAGTTTCTGAGTGCTGTTGCGATTGCTGGAATGGCTGTCCGTGTTGTGTGCTCGAGGCAACGTACGGTGCTGTTTCCCTTAAGATCTCAGCAATCTCAAGAGGAGTACATTCTTCGACTTCTCTACCTGCGGGTGCTCTCAATATTCTGTCGATTTTTACTAAACCCTGCAATTCCTTCAATATCAAATCACCGGCTCTGTCGCCGTCAAGAAACGCAACCACTCGCTTGCCTTCTGTGAGTTTGGTGACGGTTTCGTCAATCTTTGCTCCCTCAATTGCTATTGAGTTATCAAAACCTGCGCGCAAAAGATTAATAACATCAGCACGACCCTCCACGAGAATTATCCAGTCAGAATCAAATACACCTGTACCACACGCGAGTTGAGCCTTGCCAAATGCTGTAAGTTTACCAGGTTTGCTGGCATCGTAGACATCCTTAAGCATTTCTTCTCCCTCGCTAATTGTCTTGGTAGCCCATTCCTGTACAATCTTCTTCGCACGATCTACAATTACTTTCTTCTTTATTGCTCTAATATCATCTATACCAACAAGTCCAAATCGTGCCTGAAATGGGCCAACCTTATCGATGCTTTCTATCGCAGCAGCGATCAGCGCAGCGGTTGATATATCGGTGCTCATAGGAATCAAAGCGTCACCCTTTGCTGTATTAGACTTGCTGTCTACATTAACTTCTATTCTCCCGACTTTGGATACTTTCTGTAGTTCATTAAGATTCATCTCGGGCCCAAGAAGACCTTCTGTCTGTCCAAAAATTGCACCAATTATATCTGCCTTCTCTACCAAGCCGTCAACTTCGAATTTTAATTTAACATGATATTTTACAATACCTGTGCTAGGCAATTTCATAACCTCGTATTACTATTAAGTAAAAGTAAGGTGGGGTGGCTTGAATATAAGTGCTTTGACACCTGCAACTATTATCCAAATTTATGATTAAACCCCTAGCCAAAGATGTCCTTGTTCACAATTATCATATATAAAAATACAGATCCCTCCTCCCCATTGCACCGCCAAGTCCAGACACATAGGGTGCATATGTAACTAGCTCTTCAACATGTCTGATCTTTCCATTAGTAATTTTGGCCAAGGTTTTTTTATAAAAAAGACTAACATTGCTTCCCTGATGCTGCAACTGTGATACAAGTCTACTAGTCAGATTTTTTCCTGTCCTGTCCATATCTAACAGCAAAATTATCTTCTTGCTCATTAGATGCTGATTATCAACAAAATCTGCTATTCCCTTAAAACGACTAAACGCGGTAACATTTCCGTTAAACCCTATGCGCATAAGGGCCTCAACATCTCTCTTGCCTTCGACTACAACGACTGATCCATTTTCTGCTTCATAATTGAGCATATCAATGAATCCGCGAAGACGATCGATTGTCGTGTTGTCTATCGATCTATAACGCATGAGCCGTTATTATCTATGCTCTAACAAGATTTAACGATTTTCATTGATTTGCAATACTGTACTTTAGCAATGATATGGAGAAGCATTTATATGAAAACTTACTTCGCATAATAATTCATTTGCCCACGGCATACAGAATCTTTAATTAAGGAGACTTGTACGATGTGTTGGGACTGAGGGAGAAATAGTTTGGCTGATCTGCGAAAGGACTATGTGCTGGATAAATTTGTAATAGTACCAAAAATATCCGAAGGAGACCATCCCTACAAAAAGGTTTTTGAAGACAAATGCCCATATTGTCCAGGGAACGAATCAATGACAGAACCTGCAATCCTTGCACTAGTAGCAAAAGACAGTATGCTACAACGTTTATCAGACAGTGAAGAAAATCTGGTCGAAGATTGGTGTGTAAGAGTATTTCCAAGCAGTACTCCTGCAGTGAATACAAGTCCTACATCTAATTATTCGGACAAGCCTATGTATAGTGAACCAGCTTATGGATATCATCAAATCGTTGTAGCTTGCCCTGAACATAATCAAAAGTTATCGCATATTTCAGTCGAGCAATGGGGCAACGTATTGCTAGTTATCCAAGATAGAGTCAGATGGTTGTATACGCAAAAAAGCGTTACGTATGTTTCCATTTACATCGACAGCGGACAGACTGCAGGCAGTACAATCAGTCATCCCCATCTAAATATTGTAACTTTCTCAGGCATTCCTCCGACTATAGAATTGGAAGCTAATGCATCACATAGATACATAAACGAAAACGGAAATTGTCCTGCGTGTAATATAATATCTATGGAATCCAGCGGGCCGCGACAAATATTAGCTACAGACAGCTTCCTTGCCTTCTGCCCCTGGGCACCCACATATCCATATGAGTTTTGGATATATCCAAAACGGCATACCACAACATTCTCAAGGATTACACAAAAGGAAATCGCCGACCTAGCCCTTATGCTGAGATCAACCTTGGGTGGTATGTCCAAAGCATTAGACGAAACGGCTTTTAATCTGGTCTTTCATTTATCCCCTGAGAAGAAAAATAGTCGCCAAATACATTGGCACATTGAGATTTATCCACAACTAAAGACCTGGACTGGATTGGAACGCGGATTTGGAGTTTATCTTAGTAATATCAGACCAGAAAAATCAGCCGAAATACTAGGTTCTGCATGTAGAAAAGAGCTAGCAGGGCTAGTCGGTATTACCTAGATAATATGATTTATTTATTAAGTATACCTCGGAATAAGGTTGCTATAAAAGTATGCTGAAGTTGGAGACATGGGTATCACTTGGATCTCTGGGCATGACAGTCATGCTCGTAGCATTAATGATATCTTTCTATTTGTTTCTCGTGGGACCTGATGCAAAAGGCCCAGGAATATACGTAGATCCACAGGGAGTATTGATTCAAATTATTTCCATTTCTGGAGTCCCAGGTTTAATACTTGCAGGCACCGTTTTCGGGTTGCAAAAGGCATATGTAGTTAAGGAAGCTACTTTAGTCTTAGTCGCTTCAGGGATCATACTAATTGTGGGTATGGCAATTGTAGTCACGATTGTACCCAAAATTAACCGCAATTACATTTTTGGCGGCCTTAATGCAGTTCCATTTGTTTTCATGGCTGGCGGGGCAGCGGTAGCCTGCTTCGCAATCTATTCACTATACAGGATCAGAAAATCTCACCGGAATTTGGAAGATGAGAGACGTTGGTAAAGCAAGATCAACAAACCAATATAGATTTCTCACGAAGCTTCCTACCAGTTAAAATCTATTCAGATTTACTTTCAAACGTAGTTGACATTGCAAAGAAACAAAACAGTCCAATACTGGCTGTAGTAATCGGTACAAAACCGGATTTTTATAAACAGGCACCCATTGTTTTTGAGGCTGCTAAGGAAAAGGTGCCTGTATTTGTGATTGACACTGGCCAGCATTTCGATGACGTGTTAGGATTTGGGATAAAAGAATTTGAATTGCAAAATTTTGTATCCTGTAATCTACAAATTCGAGGCGATCTGATGGAGAAAGCAAGTGAACTCATTATGAAATTTGGTTCATTCGGACGGTATTGCAAGAGCAAATTTGGCGTGGATTCCAGACTGCTTCCAATAGTTCATGGAGATACACTGGTCGCTGGAATTGCTCCTCTCGCCTGGGTATTTGGGATGGGACAAAAGGTAGGACAAAACGAGGCCGGTTTAAGATCTATGAGTCCAGAAGCAATGAAAAAATTAAAAATATCGCAAGATCCAAGTAAGACGGTTGTAGAAAACTTCATTAGAGCCCAGCTTGAGGGTAAATGGTTTCTTACACGGGAGGAACCGTTTCCCGAACAAATTGATACTTGGATTTGTTCTGCAGGCACAAAGTATTTTTTTGCTCCAACAAAGCTAAATAAACAAAATCTTATAAGAGAAGGCTATCCTAAGGAGTCAATCCATATTGTAGGTAATTCTGTTGTTGATTCAATTTATTTAAAACGAACACACGCAAAGTCTTCTGAGAGTATTTTTGATATTTATCCTAAACTTGAAAATGGGGATTGGCTAAGAGTCGACATACATAGGAGAGAGAATCTAACTCCTAGGAGATTCGAATCAATTGTGAATGCACTGATAAGTCTAATTAAAAACACAGATCATAAAATAGTTCTGGTCATGTTGAATGCAACTAAGTCTGCACTCAGAATATATAATTTTGAATCTAAATTACAAAGTCTGTCCGAAGAGTTTCCAGACAAATTTATTATTACTCCTCTATGGAAAGAATACGCACATGTTATAGAGTTTCTGGATAGTGGGCACTGTTGGGCAGAAATGACGGATTCAGGATCAATGCAGGAGGAACTGTTATACTTTCCTAACGTACTGTCATTGACTGTTAGACTTAATACTGACAGGCCTGAAACAGTATTTGATGCAAAAAGCAATACGCTTGTACCTCCTGTAAATCCACACTGGATTACGTCAATCGTTAAAGAAATATATGGCAGAAAGGAAGCATTAGGATTAATTCTGAAGAACAAAAAATCTATTTATGGGAAGCCTGGCCAAGTTTCAAAATCAATTGTTAAAATTATAAAAAAAGAGTTCGAGGATGGAGATGCTAACTTCTATCCATGGTTACATCAAAGAATTAACTTATGGAGAGAGAGACAAATGCTTGACTACATGTAAATTCTTAAACGTTCTTTGTGATGACTTTTTAACGATTACCCACATGATAATTGAGATTTATATGATGCAGGCCATTGGAATAATCTTGAACTGTCAAATGATGCTCTGTTTTGAGCAAATCGTATATGTATCCAAATGTACTAGTCTTGCTTAGATTTCTTTCTGCATTCTCTGAATCATATCTTTCCCAATTTCTCAACATATTTTTTGTAGGCATCAATATACGACTTCTTGTCTCCTATATCTATAAATCCTGATTCTATTTTGAATCCTTTTACAAATTTCTTTTTTTCAAGAGCCTTTCTTACTGCGTCGTCCATTCCAAAAGCACTAGATCCCGGAATGAGATCTAAAAATCCCGGTTCCATAACATAACATCCAATATTAATTAATCCGCTCACTTCCGGCTTTTCTCTCCAGCTTGTTACTCTGTTATTGTCGTGCTTATTATTCAGCTCTATGAAACCGTACCGGAGTTTTGTTCTGTACGATAACAGTGCCATTGAGATAAACGCTTTGGATTCCTTATGCTGGTATATCATGTCTCCTAAACTAAATTCATAAACTGAATCTCCATACAGACAAACGAATGTATTTTGAATCAGGTTTTGTGCTGACTTTAACTGCCCTGCTGTCGCGAGAGGTCTTTCAGACCTAGCATATTCTATCTTGATACCAAACCTGCTACCATCCTCAAAATAATCTTCAATTGTCCTGTGAAGATAGCTTACACAAATGACGATATGATCTATTCTCTCATTGCTACCTGTTTTGAGCCACTCAATTATGTGTTCGAGCAGCGGCTTGTTACCCAAAGGGAGCATGGGTTTGGGTATAAAGAATGTATATGGTTGTAGCCTAGTTCCCAAACCGCCAGCAAGAATTACCGCTTTCATATATTATACTTATCTCCTATTTGTATCATTACGATGTATGCTATTTTATTAAACTTATCAAATTTCTTATATTATGATGTATGAACAGCTTTTGAGTCGACTGATCTATAAATAGCCAACTATTCTTTTTATTTTTTCGAAAACTTCATTTGGATCTCTACCAAATAATATAATCATGGCCTCTTTTCCAACATCCCCCTTGTGATATACAACCTGAGCATTCCTGTTTTTTAATAGAGCATTCATTATCCCCCAATTTATTGTCTTTCCTTCCTTTTTCTTGATATTTGCAGGTTCGGTTGTCCTATCGTATTCTGAGATTTGAAATATAGATTTGCATATCGACAGTATTTGATCATCATATTTGATGTTCATTCCAGATCTGATTGTCGGATCAAAGTTCATGTATGACAGGACAGCAGAAGCAACGTGCTTTGAAGCACCAAATTCAACATTCGAAACCGCTCTCGCCATATGTTCAAACTTGACAATTCTACCCTTTACACCAGCCACATCAAGAACGCTTTTTGCATCAGATAGGGCAAAAACTATGTTGCATTGGGTTTCAGGTATCAATGTGCCAAATTTATACAGCATCTGTATTTTATTAACAACGAGTTGTAATTCGCGTAAGATGTTATAGCGACTGGCATCCTGAGATACACCTGATATGGGATCGGTGACCACAAGGCCACGTCCTATTTTTAACACACTTTTAAGAGCAGTATGAATATACTGATTTGCTAACCTACAAGAGTGCATTAGACTGAATCCTTTTGACGCAAAAGCAGCGGCAGCTGCAGAAAAATTACAACCCGATCCATGTGTCTCCTTGACATCTATCCATGGATTTGAAAATTGAGCTGATTTGCCGTCATTGTCAAGAAAAAAATCTGTTACGGACTTTTTCCTGCCAAAATGACCGCCTTTTATAATTACATTTCTTGCACCGAGTTTTCTAATAGCATGAGCAGCCTCTATAACATCTACTTCTGAGTTAATCTTTGTATTTGTCAATTTTCCAGCCTCCATTATATTTGGCGTAATTAGCGTCGAAAGAGGAACGAGCTCATCAATAAATGATTTAATGGCGTTATTGAGTAATAATCTTGCTCCGCTTCCGGCCAGAACAACGGGATCTAAAATTACAGGACACTTTGCATTAATTATCATTTCACCCACAGTCTGGATTATTTGTTTATTATAAACCATCCCAATTTTTATGGCGTCGATAGGTATATCTGTCAAAATAGATCTAATTTGCTCTGCGATGATCTCTGGTTTGATTTCAAAGATGGCGGAAACCCCTCGGGTATTCTGTGCTGTAATCACTGTAATCGCAGTACATCCATAGATGCCCAATGCAGAGAATGTTTTTAAGTCAGCTTGTATTCCTGCGCCTGCGCCTGAATCGCTTCCTGCTATTGATAATGCTACCTTCATTTGAAGGTGGACTTAAGGGAAGATGCTTTATCAGCTTATCGGATTTCTGAAGACATTTTGTCTATTGAATATGATGACATATTAACAAAAATATATTACAATCAAAAATGTGTTTGTAGGTTCCGTCTTTAGAATTTAAATCCGATTACATTTTGTTCTCTAATTGTTTCTAGAACGTATTTAAATCACAGTGAATATAAATTAATACATATAAAAGAAGAAGATGATGATGATGATGTGGGTGAGCATTGAGTAATAACAAGGATTTCCTACTGCAACAATTGATGTGGATTGGTATATCACTTGGCATCAGCCTAGCTATTTCATTGTTTGTTCCTTTCCCTTATTCTTTGCCAATAAT
>JBKOWU010000369.1:0-26242 GCA_046724555.1 Thermoproteota archaeon
TTCACTATTAGAAAAGCAAAAGTTTGAAGCTACTGATGTAATGTCATTTAGATTTAGCAAGAAACAGAGACCGCAGCAGCAAGAAAGAGAGAGCGATGATAAACAAAGTTCCTTCTTAGACTATACAGCAGGACAATATGCTTTCTTTGATATAGGCGGAGTTTACAACGACTCGAAAGGACCTATCAGACATTTTACAATTTCCTCATCTCCAACAGAGGACTTTGTCATGATTACTACTAGAATTAGAGATACGCCCTACAAAAAAAGACTTTCGTCATTAGAAGAAGACACAATAGTTAAAGTAAGAGGTCCTCAAGGAAAATTTGTTTTACATGAGGATTATTCAAAGCCTGCTGTGTTTCTTTCCGGTGGCATTGGTGTAACTCCATTTAGAAGCATGATAAAGTACGCTACAGATAAGCAATTACCTATAAAAATTGTGATGTTTGATTCAAATAGGAATCAGGAAAATACCTTATTTAAAAAGCAATTTGATGAATTTGTAAACTTAAACAGAAATTTGAAAATCGTTTATACCATCACAGAAGAAGAAGAAGAACAAGGAGCTCGAGATACCTCCTCTCCTACCAGGCAACAATGGACAGGAGAAAGAGGACGAATAGACAAAGATATGTTAACCAAGCATTTAACAGATGATCAAATAAAGAATTCAATATTTTACACGTGTGGTCCTCCAGCTATGATAAAAGCAATGCAAGACATAATTCAAAATGATCTTAAGATTCCAAAAGACAGAATAAAAGTTGAGGAGTTTACAGGTTACTAATAAAGAATAATACAACCTTTACCAAACTTGAAATAGAGTCTGAGGAGCCCTCAATCAACCCTACAAATGAATAACTTGCACCCAATGAACCAACTAAAAACAATGACAAAATAGGCTGCATCATTTCTGTGCTCAAACCAGCAAGCATACTGACTATGCTCAATGCCAAAATATTGGATACAAGAAAAGCTCGCCTTTGCAAAACATTAGATCTTTATAGAATTGTAGAATATATAACATACATTACATTTTCTCAGATTGATACACTAGAGATATTAGCTTTGAAAATACCTGCAGATACTAAATAAAATGTAATTGCTAAAAAACAAAGAATACTCAAGGAAACTGCTAGCGCTAATTATACTATTACTTCTACTCCACCAGATCCACTAGTAATATTGTTTTGATAAGTATATGTATGCAATACATACACAGACAATAATCATGGTTGCTGCCAAATTGTAGCAAATATCTGATAAGTTCTAGGAAAACATTTAACTTCTAACATAAAGGAAACCAACGCCAGATGGACAGCATGATATTTCTGACAGTAATGACTTAAACCAATAAGAGAATACGATTTCATGAATCCAGCTGCAGATAATTCAGAGACCGGTTAATAATAGTCTGCGATCAAGACTTGTCGCACGCACTAGTATTGTGTATCTATCCAAATGTGATTCGAACACTAGATCTTAGTATTACTAAACCCACTTAACGATCAAATAATGATAATAAAAACTGTTATGGTCTATTCTGTAGCTGTACTAAAACTTCAAAGTGTCGCCCATATCTGTTAACACTCATCATTATCTTGTCGCTTATGTTCTTCTTTCTCAAATTCAGAGAAATCTCTACAGTATCATCAATTCTCTTGCCATCTATCGTCTCAATTATATCCCCTTTTCGGAGCCCTGCATAATCAGCTGGGCTATGTGGTTCTACATTTGCTATTAACACGCCTTCTGTAGTTGGTAGTCTGTAGTATTGAGCTAATTGCCTTGTTATCTTCACATATGATATCCCAATCCATGGTCTATTGATTACTCTTCCATTTTGGATTAGCTCATTTACTACTGATTTAGCTATATTGATTGGTACTGCAAATCCAATTCCGTGTGCATATGGCATCTTTGCCGTGTTAATTGCTATTACCTTTCCATTTGTATCCAAAAGAGGCCCACCTGAATTGCCCGGGTTTATTGCCGCATCAGTTTGAATTAATTCTAGTACCCCTTTGTCAAACTGGATTTTTCTATTTAGTGAGCTTACTATTCCAGCTGTCACCGTTGGTCCTCCAGTCAAACCAAATGGATTACCAATTGCAATTACTATTTGGCCTATTTTCAAATTATCTGAATTTCCCAATGTAGCAAATGGAAGTGTCTCAGTCGAATCTAATTTTACAACAGCTAAATCTGTAGCCTCATCGGTTCCTTTCACCCTTCCATTGAATATCCTGCCGTCAGTCAATGTAATCTTCAGTTTATGGGCCCCTTCGACCACATGGTTGTTGGTAAGTACATGGCATCTCTCATCAATTATTACTCCCGAGCCCACACCTTCAGCAGGAAATACTCTGTATAGCTGGTCTTGTACAATTCTTACACTTGCAATATTTACAACAGCTTTACTTACGTTTTGTACTGCATTAACAATTAGATCTTCATTAACCGGTATCATGTCAATAATAATAATATCTTTCCTTACTTTAGTTAGTAATTCTCAACTATATCAGGCATCATTATCCTGTCTCTTCTTCGGGTATGATTATGAGCTCCTTTTTCTTTTCTGCTCTTATTATAGTAAGCTTTGCTGATTTTCCAATTGCATCTCGTTTTAACAGTTGTCTTCTTAGATCATGGAGATTAGTTATAGGTTGATCTTCGAACTTTGTAATTATATCGCCTATTAACAGTCCTGCTTTCTTTGCAGCTGTATCTTTTTTTACTGCTAATACTATGAGGCCTTCTTCTTGAGCAGGCTCTAGTTGTGCTGCTACCTCCCTAGGAAGGGAAACTCCAGCTGTTACAATACCAAGACGTGCTATCTTTATCTCGCCATCTTTTGCGAGCTGTTCGGAGATAGTTTTGACTTTGCTTGTTCTAATTGCTATTCCACGAGATGAAATATATGCTATGTTTAATCCGATCATCTTCCCTTGCACATTAACCAATGGTCCTCCTGAATATCCTGGGTTAAGGCGTGTATCGGTAATAACTATATTATCCATCACATCACCTGCAACAGCCCATCGCCATCCTGCTCCTCTAATAGATCTTCTCTCACTTGTGATTACTCCTTGTGTGATGCTATGGTAATCCCCGTAAGGATTGGCAAGTGCAAGAACAAATTGTCCTGCTTTGAGATTTTCTGAATCAGCAATTTCTATAGGCTTTAAGGAGATGCCGCTGGCGTCTTTAATTTTCAGGAGTGCGATATCAGAATATGGATCATTTCCTACTACCTTGGCTGGATACGATTTGCCGTTGTTAAGGCTAACTTCCACTTCGTTTAGATCTCCTACGATATGACTGCAAGTCACTATATCGCCATCAACATTCCAAATAACACCTGAACTATTTCCTCTGTTCCTTGAATATACACTGACTACCGACTGGGATACATTATCAGCTATATGCTGTATTTCCTCTGATAAAGATAGTAATGCATTGTTTGCATATGAACTATTTTTTTCGATCATATTCTATTGATCATTATGTATATAGTAACTATAGTATTTGTTGACTAAGGGTTAATCAACTTAGTCACATCTATTTTGACAACCTAAGTACTAAGCAATAATTACAACAGCAACAGGTCGTAATAATATTGTGGCCAGGAAACATTTTGGTGCAGAAAACAAAAGTGAGAGCGGCAAATGGATTCCATTAGACAAAGACATAGGACTGCCACATTAATGTCAATAAATTTTTCTCATAGTTATTGCAACAACAAGCTTTGCGTTCTAGCTCATGTCAAGACAATGTATTGCTAAAGTAACCTTTTGAATTATTATTACTCGTATTATTCCCTCCATTTATGGAAGTCCAAATGCGACTATGGATCCCTCCCCTTTTGGTATACCTTTGGCTTGTTGAGCTTGAATCTTGCCGGTTGGTACAAAAAGCATTCCATTTCCTATTGATGGCCCTACAATACTTATTGGAGCACTAACATTGTATTCCCATAGTTTTTTCCCAGTTTGTTTATCCAATGCCAAAATTACCCCAGACTTTATAGTTCTAGTGGGATTTGGTGATATTGCTGTTGTTGTACTTGATTTTGATTTTGCTTTTTCTGTAAAAGGAATATATCCAGCAAACACAATGTCATCAGTGACTAAGGGGGAAACTCTTGGTGGAAATTCCGTTTGGTATTGCCATTTGATTTTCCCAGTTCTAAGGTCCATTGCAGCTATCGTTCCATTACGCAATCCTAGATCTATAGTATGTGGAGCAGCTACTCTATGTCCAGCTACTCCTTTATCTGTAAAATAATTTACACCTCTATTTGTGGCAGCAATGTATAGAGTATTATCATTATTATCTATAGCATGATAATTGAATATTCCATAAGACCATACTACACCACTACCATTAGAGGATGGGATTGAGTCTGTATTGTATTGTTTTCCTAAAGTCTTCCACCATATTTCTTTTCCTGTCGTTGCATCCATTGCAATAATATTTCCCATCTTGTCATGGCCTATGACTATTTTTTTCTGCTTCGTTCCATTATCAAATGTAACTTTGCTTATACTACTTCCCCATGATGTATCCCAGTCATGTGTATCAGGAACCCTTACATTCAGAACAGTTCCATAATCTATGAACGGTGTGGCCCATATCATTTTTCCATTGGTAACATTTACGGCTATCATATGATTTGCATAAAGATTAGGTGATTTTCTTGTAGTTGCATTAAAGTTTGGTGATGGACTTCCTAGAGGAATATACATAATTCCGGTTTCTGGATCAATAGAACCACCAGACCAGGCTGATGCATCTCCATTATAAGCAGAGGCCTTACCAGGTTTAACCCAATCTCCTGCAGTCGTACGAATATTCCATATTATTCTACCATTTGTAGCATTAAGAGCAGTAATATTTCCTTGTACCAGCAAAACACCGTTGGTATCATCACCATGGGCTGCTGAACCTATTGTTACATAATCTTTCCATACAATAGGTTGAGTAGTAATATGATATCCTATTTTGGAATTGCCAAGTGCTGGCGACTGCCAAATAATCATACCATTTGTTGCGTTGATCGCTACAACAGTGGAATTATATCCTATAGCTGAAAATACTAACCCTCTATTAAAGGTCAAGCCCATTGTAGGTCCACCCCCTGCGTGAACCTTCCATAGAACTTTTCCGTTTGTAGTATCAAATGCTATAATAGTACCAGAATAATCCTGTACATATCCTCTGTTTCCTACAGTTATGGGCGGATCTTGAATTTGTACATCGCTGATTAATCTCCATTTTACTTGCAGTGCATTTACATTATCTTTTTTAATTACTGTCTGATTGCTACTTCTGGTACCATACATATCATGGTTAACGGTTATCCAGTTGTTGTTATATTTCGACTCTGTTCCAAGCTCGGAGTTAAAAGTTTTTGATGACGAGCTGTTATAGTCATATTTAAGATCAGGTATATTTTGGTCAAGAAACTGATTTTGTTGTTTTATTATTCCTATTGTTGTTGTTGTTGTTGTTGCTGCCTCTACTAGATTATCTCTTTGTTGTTGTAGTCTTGCTTCCACATATGCAAATGAATTAGTAAGCAGAAACAAAAAACTGAGCATTATTACTAATGAAATAGATAAAACTGCTGTTGCTTTAAAAGCACGATCAGAGCAAAAAATAATACTTCTGCTGTTGTATTCCATTGAGACTAATAGCCAGCATAGAGAAATAAAATGGTATAGTAATGGCTTGCTCTACACATCTACCTCTACAAGTACCATTTTTTTTCTAGAAGAGGAGCAAGAAGAGCAAACTGATAAGATTATCATGAACCAGGTTTTCTGAGGAGTAAAAAATTGGTAGGTATGATCGAAGGTTAATGAAGTAATATGTAATTTAATTGTATTTGTAAATTGTAATAAGAAGCATAAATAGAAGATGAAATCAAAAAAAGTGTGATGGATGAAAAAACGAGAAGAAAAAGATATTGTACCCCATGACAAAGACATAACATCCAAGATATCGTCTGTCAAGAAAATTCTCAAATCATTAGGTCCTGGTATAATAACCGGAGCATCTGATGATGACCCATCAACTATAGCGACATTTTCTCAAGCTGGTGCACAATTCGGATTTGGAATGTTATGGCTTGCTTTATTTCAATATCCTATGAAGACGGTTATTCAGGAGATCTGTGCTAGGATAGGTCTTGTATCAGGTAAAGGTCTATCTTCAGCTATAAAGAAGAGGTATTCAAAGAATGTTGTATTACCACTTACAATTCTTCTTATTATTGCAAACACAGTAAACATAGGCGCAGACATTGCAGCTATGTCAGCATCGATTAGACTTGTGTTCCCTCAGCTACCCATTATTGTGGCGGCTCTTTCTTTTACTGCATTTATTATTCTCTCAGAGGTTTTCGTTACCTATAGCAAATATGTAAAGATACTTAAATATCTCACTATCTCTTTGTTTGCATATATTGCAACTGCTATAATTGTAGGTGGTAATTGGAATCAAATACTCGTTGCAACCATAATTCCACACATCGAGTTTACTCCTGCATTTGCAATGATGCTTGTGGCTATGTTTGGGACAGCAATATCACCTTATCTATTTTTTTGGCAGGCTTCAGAAGAAGCCGAAGAAGAAGTAGAAAAACACAAGATAAAGGAGATTGGCAAAGGTAAACCAAAGATTTCAAAAAAAGACATTAGGTTAATGAGAGAAGATACTGCGGTAGGCATGGCATTTTCACAAATTATCATGTGGGCTATAATAACAACAACTGCTGGAAGTCTTCACACTCATGGTATAACAGACATACGGAGTGCAGATCAGGCTGCAAAGGCATTAGAGCCTTTACTGAAGACATTTCCACAGGCAGGTGAAATATCTAAAACTATCTTTGCTCTTGGTATAATTGGTACCGGACTTTTAGCCGTACCTGTATTAGCTGGATCTTCCGCCTATGCCCTATCAGATGTCTTTGGATGGAGCGAAGGCCTCAGTAAAAAATTCAAACAAGCCAAGGGATTTTATTTAGTCATTGCTGCCTCTACAGTTATTGGATTATGGATGAATTTTACCAATATAGACCCAATAAAAACATTAGTATATGCTGCTGTTATTAATGGTGTTATTGCTGTCCCAATTCTTTTTGCAGTCATGAAGATAGCAAATGATAAGGAATCTCTAAGAGATAAGACTAATAATCGCGTGTCCAATGTAATTGGATGGTTAACTTTTGCTATAATGGGAGTTTCAGTTATTATACTGCTTGTTGCGTGGGGTAAACAGTAACAGTAACAGTAATAATCTCTACTGCTTAATGAGCAGTTGCTCTTGAGCTGCATCTTTCGAGCTTCGAGCCACTCATTCCAAGAAATTGAACTTTGCTAAAGTATTACGTTCAAAATCTCAAAGAATTAGTCTAGATTTAGCACAACAGCGATTAAGCCTGTTTGAAAACTTTTTGTTTGTTTCTGCAGTTATAAAACATCTTGTTTTGAATTAGTTATCTCTTTTTGCTCTTTTCACGTTAAATCTACCTTCTACAAAGACTGGTTCTTCAATTCCCCAACTCCATTTCTTATCCGGTTTAACCCGAATGTAACTAGGATTGGGATGTCCTGTTCCTTCCATATATCCTCCATGACGAGTAACTATGTCTGCAGTTCCATAAACCTTTATGCCTCTGGGATCCCATGGATCAACGCTTTTCAAGTCATCGATGATGATTGCAACTTTATTATTTTTCAGAACATTTTTGTATTTAGTAGATTTGACAAGATTCATTCCACCTATATAAAAGTAGTCACCATCAAAATCAAACCCAACAGGTACAACATCTGGCTGTATGGATGTATCTTCTCCTTGTTGTTCTTCTCCTTTTGATGACGCTACTGATGATGTTGCTGCTGTTGCTATTCTTGCAAGCCGCTGTGACTTGATATACTCTATCTCTTTTTGAGAAAAAACGGTATTAGTCATTACAATAGATGAATGATTCCTTTCTTATTACTGCTTTCTAATCCTAAGCAATTTATGCCCTTAGGTCATTCTTGCAATAAGAGAATAGAATTGTAAAATGATACTTGGGAGCGAGGGTGGTAGAATAGCTATTAATCCAGATAGATAGAAGATTTGAAAATTGATCACTGCGTTAAGAACAACTGTAGATATAGTGATGGAACGCAAGACAAAGAAGCAACCTCATATAATGATCTGTTTGATGCCTTCAGACTGGCTTTGACAATGGACAGAAACGCTGTCAAGTATGTGAATTATTTATGGTATGGAAAGGAGTGAGGTGTCCTTGCTGTCATCGATTAAGAACTAAACCTAGAAATGTCAAGTTTAAGAGGAGGAGGTTAATGACATCCAAAAAAATGGTAGTGGTTCAAACTAAGAGCTGGATTAAAAGCCCTTGATAAATGCAAATAAACTGAACTAAATACTCTTCAATTTCTGTAGGACCGTATAGCTATGGTGAATAGATTACAACGAAGGATAGAAGATAGTTTCATACTAAAAGAAGATTTTTGTTGGTTGTGTATAGTAGTAGAAGCTATAGAGTCAAACGAATTGCAGGACCATGTGTTATAAATGTCATATAGATCATGACGCCTACTACGAGAGTTATCCTGCTAACTAATCCCAGTTCTATTTTATCCAACTTAGGCAGCTTAGTGAGTTTCATCATATTCCCATATATCACCACTTACTCTTTGTAAATGAGATAATTAAGATACGTTGAATTGTGTCAAGTCACAATGTTATCTCACTATGTTAATCAATTGCTACAGGGGATTATCATTATAATTCATCAGTCCTAAGCAACGGAAAGAGAAAGGCTGCTGCCATAAGCAATTTTGCAAAGCTGTTAAGTATCAGTTGTACGATATCGAGGCCTAAGCTTCTTTTTTCCGTTCTGTTATCTCGGCAATCAATTCGTTTATCGTCTTTTGCTGCTGCAGTAACAAGGCCATAAACAATGATTCAGCCGAGAAGAATTCGTCCTTAGAGCCAGCAGCTTTGATGTAACCTTCATTTTCCTTGCATTCAGATAACATCTTGTTGAAGAGGAGTCTGTTTTCCTCCCTGAGAGCATATTCAAAGTTATTCCATGAGTCAATTTCTTTGCTCAAGATGCTGCGGCTATTATCGCCGTTATCGCCTTGCTGTTGTTGCTCTTTTTGCTCATCTTGAGATGGAAGCATTGTATTCTCTACGTTAAAGAGGTGCGTTCTTTTTAATAATGACCCTGCTAAGGGAGAGGCAGAGGGGTTGCGAACATACCGCTATTAATGAGATGTCCGTACAGAATATGTAGAATGAGAACAAACCCAGACCGAAAGACGCTACGGGTTCAGTTCCTCAAAGGTTGATAAAATATACTTTACTACTGTAGAATATGTTTGAAATAATACAAAATTAACTTCATCCATTCCAAGTATCTTCCCAAAATGCAC
Source organism: Thermoproteota archaeon (assembly GCA_046724555.1). GTDB lineage: Archaea > Thermoproteota > Nitrososphaeria > Nitrososphaerales > Nitrososphaeraceae > JAFAQB01. The sequence continues at coordinate 9,465 of JBKOWU010000369.1, forward strand.
GGGCGAATTCATATCATGAATTAAATTATACATTGTAGTAGGGATTTTTAGTAGCAGTCTTTGAATACGTATCTAGCAATATTGTTGATAACTTTGGTTGCATCGTTTTCTTGTTTTTTTACTATTGTGCTCAATAGTGTGATAGCCCAACCTGCTGCTTCCCAATTCACCACTGCAAAGCAGTCTTCAATAATGTTGCTAAACAATGTGAAGAGGTATTTGCCAGACTCATCTATTGTGGTAGGTATTATTACTCCAAATGGTACTCAAGTATATCGCTACGGAAATATATCTAAAGCAAACAGTACAAAAGTAAATGGAAATACAATCTTTGATACTGCTTCTATTACAAAGACATTTACTACAACACTTTTAGCTGATATGGTAAAGCAAGGTTTAGTTGACCTAGACGATCCAATTGAAAGGTACCTTCCTGCTACTGTTAAGGTACCAACATACAATGGACATAAAATTACACTTGAGAGCCTAGCTACACATACATCAGGATTACCAGATTTTCCTGCTGGATGGATTAGGAACCGTACCTATACTACTCAGCAGGTCTATAGCTTTCTTTCAAATACTCCACTCCAAAGTGAGCTAGGAATCAAGGCTAACTATTCTGATTTTGGTATGGGTCTTTTGGGTTATACTCTGTCCATAAGAGCAGGTGTTCCATATGCCCAACTCGTTCAAGACAGAATCCTAAATGTGTTGGGCACGGATAGTACTGGAATTGCAATGAATAGTACAGCAATAACCCTTTCTGATGCTCTTAAATCCAGATTAGCTAAAGGTCACATTGGTGGTAAAGAAGTTAATCTAGAATTCGTTCCAGAAGCAATTCAACCTGCAGGATGATGCTTAAATGTTTAATTAATTAAATGATGTATGATGTCTTGCAAGATGAGAAGAAAGAATATGCAGCAGACGTTAAGGTAGCACTAGTTCAAGCTCCGACTGATGATGCAATAGCATCAGTGTTATTCAGCACTAGAAGCCTAGGCAATATACGTAGTGAAACACTTAAAGCATTTTCAACGGATGAAGCAATTAACATAATTGAAAAGCTGTCCTAGCAGATTATAATCCAAAAGAATCAGAATTAATAGTGCCAGCAGCATGATCAATATTTTTATTTTCTAAAGTAAAACAATTAGATGTGTCATAATACTGACTATCCATAATTTTGTTATTTTCAGCTATTTCATACATCAGAAGTAGTGCACTCATTTTTGCTTAGCCATCTCATTTACTTTTTTGACTAGATCATCTATTGTTATTGGTTTTATAAGAAAACAACTCGTAGAACCAGATGACAGAGAGCTTGGTATGTGTTCTTCTTTGTATCTTTCAGATGCAGTAAGAAAACAGACCTTAACATTATCGTCCATTATTCTTATTTTAGCATATAATTCATATCCATCCATTTTTGGCATTCTAATATCTAATAGGAGCAAATGATAGTAATTTGACTTGAAAGCAGACAGAGCCAATTCAGGATCATTGTAGGCATCAACTTCAAATCCAGCATCTTCTAAACCTATTTTGAATATTGAAGAGTTATCTAGCTCGTCATCTACTAGCAAAATTCTTTTTTTACTATTTTCGTCTATCGAATCGTTTGACAATTGCTTTCTTCTCTACGTGCTATTGGACCTTAACCTTTTACCATCAGTTAAACATTGTGTATTCTATAGATGAAGTATTATTTTATCAATTATGTATAGATAGAATGAAAGCTCGTTTGGAGAACATTTTAGTTCTAATCCCACTTTTGCAGCAAGCTCAAGCTCAAGTGCAGCCGATAGTGGGTCAGCAGCAAGTTCAAGCAGCAGCGCCTCAAGTTGAGTAACAAATACAGGATAACATGGTCTTTTTTTCAATTTTTCCAATCAAAATTTAGAGCGGCAGATATCACCTGCAATATTGTATATAAAAACCACCATTATACACGTTCGTTCCAATTCCAATTCCAATTCCAATTCCATCTGACGACTCTGACGGAGATCCGACGAACACTTATAATGTTCTATATAATGAGTTCAACGCTCCTCATCGATCAGTATATAGAGACATTCTTAGAATGGTTTTACTTTAAATCTCTTGGAGCATGCCTTTTATGTATGCTCAATATGACCAGAGTAATGCTATGTTGCTATAATATGTTAAATATACGCTTATTTGTAATTATTCGAACACATTATTCAAATAGGGTTATGTATATATTTAAAATCATTATGGAGAGCCAAAGTAAAAGCAAAGGAGTAATACACGTCACAACTGACTCATGGGATAATGATGTGCTAAAGTCTGATTTACCGGTTTTGGTAGACTTTTGGGCTGAATGGTGTGGTCCATGCAGAATGGTTGGTCCTGCTGTAGAACAATTGTCGCATATGATGAATGGAAAAATAAAAGTAACAAAACTAAACGTTGATGAAAACCAAGAAATAGCAATGAGATACGGAATTAAGTCAATTCCTTCATTATTATTGTTCAGAGGTGGAAAAGAAATTGCAAGGACAGTGGGCGCTGCACCTAAAGAAGCCTACCAGAAATTCATAGAACAGTCACTATCAAGTGCCTAAGTCTACATCTATATTTTGATGTATAATTGCCTGTTCCATCTTTTTGCTATTAACAAAAGCATTAATATTATATTATAGGGGTTTATGCCTGCATTAAAATTCCAAGCACAGAAGCAGAATTAAAGAAAATATTAAATTCATAGGTATTTTCGTATAACATATATCAGTAATTAATTAGGTCAAGCATTTGCTCTACGTAAAACATGATCAAAAGGATGGAGGAGGAAGACAAAACGTAGCCTAATGCACCACTGTCATGGGCCCTATTTCGATCGGAATATTTTTTACTGAATGAATTTTTGTGTATTTAATTTGTCTTATGTGACCCATGGTGTACTCACTAGTTAATCATTTATCGTCATAGACTGATAAAGGCGGATTATCCAGACATAGAAGCAATAGCTCTAGACGTATCTCCAACAATGCTGAAATCTGCAAGGGATCATTTTGCTGGTGATTCTAGGGTTAAGATTGTAAAACACGATCTCAGTCAGCCTCTACCGGATTTAGGATACTTTGATGCTGTTGTATCTAGTTTTGCTATTCATCACCTTAAACATGAGCGCAAACATGAACTATACGAAGAAATTTATGATATAATCAATCCAACAGGAGTGTTTTGTAATTTAGAACATGTAGGATCACCATCTGTTGAATTGCATGTTAGATTTCTCAACGCAATAGGATATACTCCAGAAAAAGAAGATAGAGCTAATAGATTGTTACCAATGGAAACACAGCTAGGCTGGTTGAGAGATATCGGATTTGTAGAAGTAGATTGTTATTGGAAGTGGCTTGAAATGGCTCTCTTGATAGGATATAAAGCATGAACAAGTACCGGTTTTACGATCAAAACTCGCGTTTTTTATTCTTTAAAGGTTGTTATATCTTCTTTAAGATTGGGGATCTATGTGGATAACAGAAAAAGCTAAAGCTTTATCTTGTGATGCACACACAAGAGAAAAGCATAACACTCATACAACAATCAGATGAGAACATATGTATCCACAGATAATCATATGGATACTTAATTTCGATAATATTATATCCTCCATACATGGCAAGCAGTAGGTTACGTCTACTGATAGCAAAACGACATTACTGGTGCTTCATAGATTAATCCTTTCGAAGTGCTTTATCAATATCGCTTATGACATCCTTGAGGAATTGTCTGTAGGCTGAAAGTATTTTTTTCCTCTTATCTGATGGCATTTTGCAGTACAGATATGAAATGAAGTCTTCTGTTTCTCGAGTAATCCCATCTACACTGTCTTGTAATATGAGTCGCTCTTCAAATTCAGGCGTAGTCGAATGTATCAATGATTTAAGCGATTCAGCAGACAAATTTGATTTTGTAGTTAGCTTTTCGATATCCGAAGACGAAGAGTTATTACTGCTGCTCATTTTCTGCATATTCTTTCGCATTCTGGTTCTCAATTATGATCCTCAATAGGAAGAGTCAATATATTAAATGTATGAATGCAGTGCAACACAAAAACAAGCGAGCATTAAATTATATTATAGGGGTTTATGCCTGCATTAACTTTCTGAGCGTGAACGCATTAGGATCGCCTTATGCTTTTAGTAGCGGTAGCCGTGAGGCATTGCTCTTGGTGTTGAAAATATCATTAAGTGGCTAAGAAGAAATATCTGCAAGAGGAAAACCAATAACCGACACCAGCATGATTAGAGATATTATGGGTAAATTCGGTTCCAAGCATGGAGATGGAGATATAAGAAGATATTATCCTAAACCTGAGGTAGCAGTAGAAGTGCCACTTTGATTTGACAAATCCTGATGAGAACTCTTCATCCTATCATAATGATCTAATCATCGATCAATTTACAAAGCAAGCAATTCCATTTGCTAATTTGGCTGCTCATTCACATGAGGAGACATTCAAACTATTATTTACGCTAAGTAATGCTAGCGACAAGGATACAGTTTTAGATGTTGCTTGTGGCCCTGGATTATTAGCCTGCGAGTTTGCTAAAGCCACATTACACGTAACAGGAATTGATCTTACCCCCGCAATGATTGAACAGGCTAAAATACTTCAACAACAAAAAGGAATGAACAACATAACCTGGGATATTGGGGATGTAACTCATTTGCCATATGACGATGCGTCATTTTCTTTAGTTGTTACAAGGTATAGCTTCCATCACATGATTGATCCAGCATTAGTATTAGATGAAATGAAGCGTGTGTGTCATCCTGGCGGAAGAGTTGTTATAGTAGATGTCACGCCCCAAGCAGATAAAATTAATGCCTATAACTATGTGGAAAAACTACGTGATCCATCACATGTAAGAGCTTTGACATTTGAAGAATTACATGAAATGATTGACAAGGCAGGCTTGTTTACTAAGAGAGTTGGTTTCTATAAACTAGACGTAGAATTAGAAAAAATATTGCAAGCATCATTTCCGAAAGCAGACGACGTAAATAAGATTCGCCAACTGTTTGCAGAGGATATTAAGAAGGATACCTTAGGTGTAGGAAGCTACTATAAAGACAGCGTAATCCATTTTTCATTCCCTGTAACAATCATTGTAGCACAGAGATAGTATATTTAGTATATTTTTCATCATTCTGCTCATCACTAGGTAAGTGAGTTTAACCATGTCAACGATCAGAATAAGCGTTCATAGTGCGACGGTCGACCTCTACTAAGGAAAATAGTGAATAAATCCTTCATCGAGCTTCTTGAACTCGAGTGACAGGCAAGATGACTGGTATATACTTAAATCTTTTTTAAGTATATACGGATTATCTTGTCTAGTGTCAACTGGCTTAAGCTTTGATTGAAGTAAGTATGCAATTAATAGATACCTGTCAAGTTTTAACCAATAATCAATTTATTGTCCTACCAAAACGCTGGCCCTTATGAACCCATGCCATCTCGCATATGGAAAGATAAAGCGTATATCTCCGGTCATGGACCTCAGAACCCAGATGGTTCTATTGCAGGACCTTTTGGTAAAGTAGGAACAAAAGACGTATCTGTTGAGCAGTGCTTGTCGATATTAGGTACTCTTAAACGCGAACTAGGTAGTCTGGATAAAGTAGCAGCTTGGCTGCAGGTTAGAGTTATGGTAAATACGGTAGAAGGATTCACAAAGACAACTGATGTGGCTAACGGCTTCTCTGACCTGATACTTCAATTATATGGACGGGATGTAGGTATGCATGCCAGATCCGCCATAGGAGTACAGGCCTTACCAGTTAATATTCCAGTTATTGTAGATGCAGTAGTAGAAATAGCTACTTGATCATTTTGGTATATACTCCAGCATTCTTTAATGACATCACGAATTCCTTCAATTGATGTTTGATACATAAAAGGCAATGTCTCCTTGGCTAAATCATTTAGATAATTCTGCGACAATACTTTAGGACTAGCACGATACATAATAATAGTCGTATCATGTATATTGCAAATTAGATAGGGGTAAGATTGCGACTTATAGGGGTAAATTTCCATGGTTATCAATCCTCGTCTTACCAAAATAGATTTACACTTCCTCCACCTGAAAACTACATCGAGATTCTTTTAGGACATTTGCTGAGAGTGGAATTACCTGTGCTAGAGTTACAATTTATTGGGAATCTTGGGAATTGAATAGAGATCAGTGTCTTGATGACTTGAGGGTCATAGCAGATTCAGCAGATAAACATGGAATTACCTGTATTTATGATAACCATCAATGGGAATGTTCTTCATGGATTGGATCCGGAATCGGGATGCCTAATTCTGTAATGTCTAGATATTACGAAAAGATGCCGGCGGAGCATGCTGCAAACTATAACACCAAAAAAGATTTTTGGAATAAGTGGTGGAATCGTAAAGTAGAAACAGCAGATGGTAAGGATGGTTGGGATGCGCAGCTGTCATATTTTGCTGACATCATAAAACTGCTCAATAATCGTAAATCTACATTTGGTTTCGAGATATTAAATGAGCCGGAAGTTTTCACTATCGCACTACAACAAGATCAGACAATATCATGATTATATGATCAAGGAACTGAGAAGAATAACTGATAAACCGTTAATATTCTGTTGGGCTTTACCACATGGGTCATTTGATAACCCAATCCTACAAGCAAGTATATTCCCATCTTATCATAAAAATAATAATGTGATCTACGATGGCCATTCTTACCCTCTTTCCCTTACAAGGATGATATATTTTAGACTAATAAGACGTTTAATGGGAAACGTTCCTCTGTATATAGGAGAGTTTAATTCAGGATTTACAAATGGAGCAGTATTGGCTCAAGACCAACTTTCTGAGTACATAAAAATATGTAAAAGGTTTGAAGTTTATGGATGCGCGCTTTGGAGATGGTCTTATATACATGACCAAAATATTCCTGCTTTTAACCTAACTCATATTGTGGATGGTAAAATACAACCAGGAATATATTTTAAATATTTTCTTAAAGCTTTAAGAGAAGCAAATAGTGTACCCCGTTGACTTGATCTAGACCAGAAAACAAAGTTTGTTGCCCAGACTCTAAGTTAGCATTTTCAGCAATCTCAATCGCAATCCTAATGACCTTATACTAAATCTGACATATTGACAGGCATATTGAGTATTAGCATCAAAGATTTGAAGACATGTGTTTATGCTAAATTTCTAACATAATTCGACCAGCTCTTTCTTTAGCAAACAGTGCTTGAATAGCTTCTTTTGTTTCGTTGAGTTTGAATCGTTTCCACACTTTTGTTTTGAGTTCTTTTGACATGTTTATTAGATCTTTAAGTTCTGCTCTAGTCCCGCGACTTGAACCTATCAACTTTATTTGTCTTGTATATAGTGATTGAACATTTAACTTGACATCTGCGCCTGTTAGTCCTCCAAATGTTACTAACCTTCCATTTGGACCAACAGATTCAAAGCTACTCTCCCATGTCCCAATTCCAACCGAATTTATAACTACATCAGCCATCTTGCCATTAGTAATATCTTTTACTTTTTCTACTACTTTGTCATATTCGCTGATAATGTAATCTGCACCAAAATCTTTAACCCACTCATCCTTAGAAACTGCTATCACTTTTGCTCCCATTCTCTTAGCAAATTGAATAGCAATCATACCCGTATTTCCTGATGCTCCAAATACAAGTAAATTTTCGTTGAATTGGAGTGAGGCCTCCTTTAGGGCATGAAATGGTGTTAATGTAGTTACAGGAAGGCTTGCTGCTATATCCCAATTGATATCATTTGGTATTTTAAGCACATTTCTTTGCGGTACTGCAATATATTCAGCAAATCCACCATTAGTAATTGCGCTAACTATTCCACCTTCTCTACATAGCATATCAAGGCCGCTTAGACACATATCGCATGTTCCATCAAATACTCTACTGTGAACAATTACCCTGTCCCCTTTATGTAGATCATCTTCAACATGCTTTCCTATTCCTTCTATTGTTCCACTTATTTCACAGCCTGGTATGTGTGGTAGTGGCCTAACTGGTACCGCACCAGAAGTTACCATATGATCTATTGGATTCACACCACACATTTTGACTCTTACAAGTACATCGTGATCTGTTATCTTTGGTTCTTCTACATCTTGTTTTACCTGTAGATTTTCTATTCCTGGTTTTTCGAAAATAGCTGCTTTCATCTATACCACAAATTTTGAAGATATATAATTATCAATAGAAATGGCTATGGTCAATCAGTTATCAGCACATGTGCCAAGCTTTACCAGCGTTCTGCCGATGCTTTCTCCTTTAAATAAGCTAACAAAAGCCTTTGGTGCATTCTCTAATCCTTCAAAAATATTCTCCTTCCACTTTATTTTACCTTCTGCAATCCATTTTGACATGGAAGCGTTGAACTCGTTTATAATATCATTATGATCACTCCAGATGAATCCTTGGAGTTTAAGTCTATGTGAAACAGCTAAGGAGAGGTTCGATGGACCGGATGACGAAGTAGCAGTAGCAGGACCAGCGGAATTGTTGATATTATTACTAGAGATTGCAGCATAATTATCTGTCTTATTGTATTGCGAAGTTGTTCCACATAGTGCTATTCTTCCAAAAATATTCATGTTATCAATTGCTGCTTCTAGATGTTTCCCCCCGACGTTATCAAAATAAAGGTCAATTCCATTTGGACATGCTCTCTTCAGTTCAGAAGAGATCTTATCTTCTCCTAAGTTTCTGTAATTAAACGCATAATCTATTTTAAGTTCATCTAGTAGCCATCTTACTTTCTCGTCACTACCGCAACTACCAACTACATGACAGCCTTTTACCTTTGCTATCTGGCATGCAACAGAACCCACTCCACCAGCTGCTGATGACACAAACACTGTGTCTTGACCTTCTCTAAGTTCACCTATTTTGAAAAGTCCTACATATGCAGTGACACCAGTGATACCAAGTATTCCTAAGAAGTATTGCACCGGGGCAATTTTAGGATCGACTTTAATGATGTCGTCTTTACCATTGCTAATCACATCATTTCCAATCCAATATTCTCTCCAACCAAAGTTCGCCTTAACATATTCACCAACTCTGAATTTATCATTTTTAGATTCTATAACCTGTCCGATACATCCACCATTAAGTGGCCTATTTAGTTGAGCTAGAGGCATTGTTTTACTTCCATTAGTCAAGTATATTCTCATAAAGGGATCTACTGACATCCAAATATTGCGAACCAAAAATTCCCCTTCTTTTTTTACTTCAGGAATCTCTACCTCTACAAGCTCAAAATCGCCTTCCGTGACAAATCCTGCTGGCCGTTTCTTTAGGTGGATTTCCTTACTGATTAGTTTACTATTACTTGTCAATCAAAATTCCCTCCTTTTAGTATTTATTCTGTCTCCAGAACTATTCTCTCCAAATAATTTGTAATGAACACAATACATCCTGCTATGGTTCCTATAACTAATACTGCAGCAAATGCTGCTATATTAGTTAAATTCAGTATCTTGAATGTATTGTCCTACTGGTGATGTTTGTGGCTGTAATATTTTAGCAGCTCTGGATAGCTGTTGTTGCTGCTGTTGTGATTGTACTGATGATTGTGTATCTTCTCTTGCGTCTCTCAATGCCTTCTTATTATATTTAAAAAGGTTTGTCATCACGTCTGAAGATTCGGGGCTCTGAGAAGTTGTTGCTGCTGATTGTCCTTTTTGTACTTGCTGTGCTCCTACTGGTGGTGGTAATTGTAGCCTTTGTTGTAGCTGCTGTTGTTTCTGTACTTGCTGTTGGGACGGTTCTCCTTTTGCTTGAACATTTGCTGGTTTGTATATTATACTACTTATTCCAACCAATAATGATACTGCTGTTGCTATCAATAGCATCATCATTAGCGCTGAAGATTTTTTGTTTAACACGGGATTGTATTTGTGATGTCCTATAAAGGATTATACTGATTTTCTTTGCATATTATATGAGACATTACAATTTTTTGAACTTTACTCCACTCCATTCAGTTAGTCAGTCGAATATGTGGCGTCATCGTTGTCGTCGAAGAAGCGACTAACTCGACCGAATTTTTGATTCAAGAAAAAGAAACCGAAAGGACAGCTTCTTGCCTCGCACATAAAAAAATAAAAAAAGAAAAATCAAAGCCTAGTACAAGACATGACAATATCTGCTGGTAATATAAGAGAAGACTAATGATTATGGTGATTCTAGGCTAATGATGATATCCTAGATCCATATACTATGCAAAAGTCTTTCAGGAAAATTAGCTAAAAAGTTATCAAAAGGCCTTAGATCAAACGTTGCTTCATTTACTGCATACATTTTTGTTAGCGATCTCAGGCTGTTGCTGATACTAAAGACAAGTTGACCGTATCTAGTTTCATTTTCCTTCCTTTTGACTCCGTCTCCTTATTTAGACATTCTACTACTTCCATTGCATCTTGGATCTGATCTTGTTTGACTTCTCCTTCTGAACCCTTATGTGACAGCTCTATTCGCATCCTTGGTTTTCCAGGTTCTCTAACTCTTTTCACCATCTCCTGCACATAGCCTCTATGGATTGATTTAGCTGTATCAATAAGCTCGCTTTTTTGTTCCTCAGTTAGCTTTTCATATCCCTCAGCAAATTCCACCAGTGTGTTTTCTTCAACTTCCATGTTCTTCCAAGTTAATAGGTCAGCTGCAGTTTCGATCTTCATGTTAATCGCAACCAGCAATTTTGCTAAAAGATTTTTGCGCTCTTATTGCTTATCATGCAGTCATAATATATTGACAAGGCTCACTTAATCAAACACGTAGATGAAGAATCACTGTTCTTCAGGTTACTAGTGTATCCTTTCATATATGGTTCTGAAAAAGCTGTTCATGTGAACTCCTTTACATTTTGAATTGGCTGGATAGATCGTGACGTATTTTGCATTTTTTATTATTTTCTAACTTCTAGCTTCATCCGCATGCCATATTTAGGCCGTAATGTAATAAGTGGCTTTAATTCAACTTTATGGCTTGTATCATGATGCATTTTCCATTGACTGAATATAGTAGCTATAAGCAATATTCCTTCCATCCATGCAAATGGCTCGCCTACGCATCCTCTGATACCACCTCCAAAGGGAAAGTAACTAAACCTAGGAAGATGAGACTTTACCTCCTTATTCCATCTATCAGGATAAAATAAGTCAGGGTCAGTATAGTATATAGGATTTCGATGCATTACATATTGGCTCATTAAAATAATCGAACCAGCAGGTATGACATATTTATCAACCTTGTAGTCATCTAGAGCTTGACGGCCTATAGTCCATGCCGGTGGATAAAGACGCATGGATTCTCTGAAGACCTTTTCAGTATATTCTAATTTCGGCACGTCTTCAATGGTTGGAACTCTTTTACTACTACTACTACTACTATTGCTGTTGTCATCTTTATTGTCTTCGTTATTGCTGCCAAGTACAGAATCTAGTTCTTCGTACAACTTATCTGCTACAGTTGGATGTTGTGACAATAAATAAAGTGTCCATGTAAGTGCATTGGCTGTTGTTTCATGACCTGCTATAAATATTGTCATAACTTCATCTCTTAGCTGCGTGTCATTCATACGTCCAATTTTTGCTTCTTCGTCTTGTGCTTGGAGTAGAGTATATAGCAAATCTTCTCCTTGCTGTATGCCTTTTATCTCATTATCTCGATGTTCCTTTATCATGTTGTATACAATGGAATCCAATATTTTCTTAGCACGTTGATAGCCCTTGTTAACAGGCAATATCGGTATTTTTTCGATTAATTCGCCAAATGGCATTTGGAGACGATTAAAGTATTCCATACAAACCATAAGCGCATTTCCAACCTCACCATCATCATCTTTTTCTAATTTAACCTCTGAACCCAAAACTGCCTTACTAATAATTTCTAATGTTGTATGCATCATTTCTTTATGAATGTCAACTGTCATGCCATCCTGCCATCGCTGGCACATATTCGCAGCATATGTTGTCATTATATCTGCGTATTTCTTTATAAGAGTAGGATGAAACGCGGGTTGTATTATTCTTCTTTGTCTATCATGGTATTCTCCTTCGCTAGTAACCAACCCTTCTCCCAATAAGCGCTTTGAAACCTGTAAGCCTCTACTTTTTATAAAGTTTTTATAATTTCTAATTAATATGTCTTCTATGTAATGAGGGTTATTAATTAAATAGACGTGTTGTCTTCCAAACTTAAAATGAGAAATATCGCCATAGGTATATGCAATATCCATCAATGTTTTGATAGGATTATGTATGAACTCACGTAGTAATTTGTTAGGCAAAATTGAATGAGGGCCTGGGGGATATTCAATAGAAGAGTATGATGATGATGTTGTTGTTGTTTTCATTTTCTTCATTTATCTTTTATCTGACTTGCTAATCAATGTATATAAATAAATACAGAAATAAAAGTCAAAACGCAAGATCCATCTTACAAATTTGAAATAGAATGAAATGTTATATCGTCCACTACATTACTCAGAGTAAAATTATCATTGAACGTCGTGACTCAATATTGTCTCCTAGCAAAGAGTCTACTTCTCATATAGAATGTAATCATCATATACCTAGTTTACAGATAAAGCTAAAAATCTGAACCACGTAATATTTATGGGGATTTCTGAAATTTAAGCACAACATCAACAGTAACAACGAGAGGAATACTTATAGCAACAGCTGCTGCTACTGATAGATATACTAGATAACATGCAAGCTAATGTAGAGATCATAGAAAATCCAAAGGAATCAGTAGATCGTGCTTATGATATTTCGATCTCTGCAAGAGAAGAATTATTGCTAGCATTTCCTACAGTCAATTCGTTTCTACGAAATATCCGAACAGGTATGTCAATGCTGCTTCTAAAAGAGGAGTATTCGAAAAACAATGTTAGACTTAGAGTACTTACACCTACAGATAATCAGATTATGCAGATAATACAGGAATTAAAAAGAGTTTTACCCGAACTTGATATTAGATCTCTAAATGAGAGTACAGAAAGCAATAAAGTTACCATCCTATTATCTGACAAAAAAGAATGTCTTATAGTATGCATACAAGATGATACAAAAGACAATGTCTATGAAGCAGCAGGATTATCAATATACTCCAATACTAAATCAATTATTTTATCATACCTTGCCATATTTGAGACTCTTTGGAAGCAAAGCCAGTTATTAGCTACTTGAGAATTTCGCCAGCATTTGATATTAAGCAATTTGAAAGGCTTATGAAGAAACACTAAAAAACACAGCATGCGCCCAGAGATGAATTTGGGATAACGCATGATAACATCCTCTATAATAGGGAAGAAGACAGGTTTTATTGTCTCTTAGATGCACCTAGTAAATACATTGTGATGATATCACCACCAAATGCTCCTGATGGTTTGTTCGAGAGAATGGAGAAAGAGGCTGAAGAAACACGCATCTATAAGCGTTGCTTTTAATCCAGACAAATTTGATAAATTAATAACTTCACTTAGAACTGCAGTAGATGTTGATGGAACTCTTGATAAATATCCACTTCGTATAATGATATATTTGATGCTTTCAAATTAGCGTTGAAGTTCTACCACTTTCAAGAGAGAATTGCTTAAAGTAAAACAAAAGCCACGAGCTTTTTATGTTTGTTAAAGCATCTGATGTCAAATGGGCGCTGAAGAAAATATGCAGTTAATGAAGGCGTATAGTTGTGTAACTAAATGTAACAATGATGTATTATCAAGTTGATTATTTGTATTTATTTTATGACGTCTTGGTTCTATATCGTTCATTTTGTAAAAAGTCATTACTGCAGAAAGATACGATTGAATAGTGATATATGTCAAAGATTCTTTATCGCGCATATTTACAAGCCATGAGATTATTTTTGCTTCTATCAACCGCTGATCCCATACAAGCATCTCACTTACCTTCTGTAGGCGGTTATATGCCATGAATTTCTTCAAACCAACAAGATAAAATTTCTGACTTGATTTTGACCTCACAGCATTGATGAAATTGTCATAAGCGGTTCCTTCTAAAACTAACTGCTGCCCTTCTCTCGTCTTAGACATTACATTATGGATATCTCATCAACTATAAATACGGACATAAACAAGCATTAATATTATATTTTGCTGACGATAGGAAGAAGTATTGGAAAAAAATGAACTTGCTCATCTTTTCTCGTCTGATCCCGATAGATACTATAAGGTTTCACTGTTTGATAGAATAGGTTTTAAACGACAGAAATGCAACAGTTGCAGCAAGTTCTTTTGGAGCCTTGTCGATAGATCGCTTTGTCCGGATCATGAAAAATATAGTTTCATAGGCAAACCGCCAACCGACAAGCGACTTGATTATGTTAATGCTTGGAAGGATACAAAGGAATATTTCAGATCTACTGGTCATTCAATTATCAATCGATATCCTGTGGTATGCAGATGGCGTGATGATCTCTATTTTACTGTCGCCTCAATTGTAGATTTTCAAAGAACTATTGGAAACAAGGTAATATTCGAGATACCTTCAAATCCACTTCTTGTTCCGCAGATGTGTTTGCGTTTCAATGACATCGAAAATGTAGGCCTTAGTGGCAGACACTACACTAGTTTTTGCATGATCGGGCAGACCTGTAATGCAGACATTTCTGGTGGTTATTGGAAAGATAGATGTATTGACCTTGACTATGAGTTACTTACAAGTAAGTTAGGAATAAAGTCAGAAGAAATTACTTTCGTAGAAGATGTATGGATGGGTGCAGGAGCGTTTGGCTATTCGCTAGAATATTTTGTGTGTGGACTTGAACTAGGCAATGCTGTATTTACGGAATTTGAAGGAAATGAGAGTAACTACCGCAGAATGACCAACAGGGTAATCGATATGGGTGCAGGACTCGAGAGGTTTTCATGGATTACAATGGGAACACCAACAAGTTATGAGTGTTCTTTTGGTCCGGTTATAGAAAGGCTTATTGATACTACCGGAACTTCTGGAAATTCAGATATTCTGTCAAAATACTTTGGAGCAGCATCTACTAAGCTCGACGACACAGGTGGTGATATAAAGGCATTAAAATCGCTTTTAGCTAAAGAATTAAAAATATCTTATTATGATCTTGCAAAAATAATTACTCCTTACGAAGCAATTTACACTATTGCAGATCATAGTAGGACATTATTATTTTCGATTTCAGATGGAGCCCTACCGTCTAATGTGGGCGGGGGTTATAATTTGAGAGTGATTTTGAGAAGAGCGCTTTCGATTTTAGAGCGACTTCATTGGAATATAAAGCTTGAAGATATTACTGATATGCATATTGACTATCTGAAACAAATGTATCCTGAACTTGAAGAACATAGAGAAGATGTTAGAACGATCTTGCATATAGAATCTGGTAGATATGTTGGTTCAAAGGAAAGGATGAATGCAATAGCAACTTCTATCAAGAGTACTAAAAAGAAACTCACGGTCAACGATCTTATCAGAATGTATGAATCTGATGGTATCACTCCAGACTTTTTGATGGAAGTAGGAGCGATAGAAAATATACCATCCAGTTTTTATACTAATCTTGCTGAACTTCATATATCTCAAACATCGTCAAAAAATCAAAAGACAATTTACGGTTTAGATGACATTTTACCTACAACGTTATTATATTATCAAGATGCTTCAATACGTGAGTTTACAAGTAAGGTAATCAGGGTTGTAGACAAGAAATACCTCATATTAGATCAAACAGCATTTTATCCTCGTGGAGGAGGTCAAGAGCCAGATTCAGGTGAGATTAAGGGCGCAAATGTAATTGATGTTACAAAACAAGCAGATGTGGTAGTTCATAAAATGCAAAATGCAGGAAATTTCGTTGAAGGTGAAATTGTACATGGAAGAGTAAATAATAGAAGGCGTAATCTCATTACTACACATCATACCTCTACGCATGTGCTCAACACATCTGCTAGGATGAATCTTGGTTCTTGGGTTTGGCAGAATTCCGCATTTAAGGACGAAAAATATGCAAGACTTGACATTACTCATCATTCTGCTCTTAACAGAGAAGAAGTTGAGAAAATTGAGAAAACTGCTAACAAGGTAATTAGACAAAATTTGCCCATTATAATAAAAACATATGATCGCAGTGATGCTGAACAAAAGTACACTTTTAGAATATATCAAGGTGGTGCCGCTCCTACAAACAATATCAGAATTGTAAACATTGATGGATGGGATATTGAAGCATGCGGTGGAACACATGCGAGGAGAACAGGTGAATTAGGACTTATCAAAATAACAAAAGCTGAAAGAATACAAGATGGTGTAGTGAGATTAGAATTTGTCGCTGGAGAAGCAGCGGTAGATTATATACAAAAGCAGGAAAACCAGCTTAATGCTATTGCGTCATCTTTACATTCAAGCAAGGAAAATGTTGTCGAGTCTTCCCAAAGAAGCATAGATGATGTAGAGGCAGCAAGGAGAAAAGTCAAGGCACTACTGAGAAAAGCTGCTCCTTATATAGCAGAATCGGTTTCTATCAATGCAAAGCAGCTACCAATAGATGGTATCAAATTTTATACTGTGTACGACAGTGAATTTGACGATGAATATCACATTGCTATTGGTGAGAAATCTATAGAAAATGATCCATCTCTAATCTATATTGCTTTGATCTCAAAACCTCATGGAATGCGAATGATAGTGTTTGTTGGTGAAAAA
>JBKOWU010000068.1:0-6006 GCA_046724555.1 Thermoproteota archaeon
TTCACTATTAGAAAAGCAAAAGTTTGAAGCTACTGATGTAATGTCATTTAGATTTAGCAAGAAACAGAGACCGCAGCAGCAAGAAAGAGAGAGCGATGATAAACAAAGTTCCTTCTTAGACTATACAGCAGGACAATATGCCTTTTTCGATATAGGCGGAGTTTACAATAATGTGCTACAATATACTTGATAAGAATTCTCAATATTGAATAAACATTATAAAAAAGAGAGTATCATAAAAACAAAGATATGCCAGATAGCAGCTCTGCAGCGGATAATAGTAGTTGGATATCGTTTGTTGATAAAGCAAACATATTCTTGCAAAAAACTCAAGAACATGTGCTTCAAGGAATAAATCCTGGTGGGATCTATGAAGCCATATGGTGCAGAGACGCTGCATATATCCTCAGAGACTGGTTTTCATCTGACAATATTCATGGAACAATGCAGCAGATCTATCAAATATGGTCTCACCAGATATCTCCAAACAATCCTGAAAAGCTAGTTTATGGCAGAGGGTCACCAGAAATGAAGTTTTTATCAGAGGTAGCAAAAGAAGATAAACAGCAAGAGTTTGGAGGAGCCTTGCCCACAACAATATATCAGGCTGGTTTCTCTGAAGTTTACGGGCAGAATCCAGATATTGATTCTACTGCATTGATAATTTCTACAAGTTCTTGGATTTTAGCTAGATCTTTAAAAGATCGGCTATCTTTATCGGAGAATCCAAAATCAACGCAAACCACTACTGCATCTGAGCATTCTTCAGATTATGTTTCAGCTCTATTATCAAAAGTTGGGATAACTGATCCAACAAGAGTAGCTGAATTTGTAGTTCCTCGCATGCTGAATGCTGTTGAATATCTATCCACCAGAGATATAGACAATGATGGTTTGCTAGAACAGAATCATAATGAAGATTGGATGGATACAGTATTAAGAGCAGGTAAAATAGTTTACAGCCAAGCTTGCTGGATTCTTGCACTAAGTAACCTATCCTCTCTATTATCTCAGCTTGGAAGGATAGGAGAATCTAACAAGATAGCTAGATTAGCTGATAAGGCTATAAAAGCAGCGGAGCAGAAATTGTGGTCAGAAGAAGATGGCTGTTATTTGGATATACAGGAGACACATCATATTGGAGGTCCTTACAGGACACTTACCCAAGATATATCTCTATACTTGGTAGCAATTACAGAGAATACAATGAATGATAGCCTCAAAGTTACGAGAAAACATAATCGAGGAGAAAGAGATGCGAAGGAACCAAAAATTCTTGACCAAAATCTTCACCATAGAGCAAATTGCACTCTTGATGCGATCAGAACAAGAACATGGAAAGAGAAATGGCCGTTAGTGACTGAGGTTGAACTGAAAGCCACAGGTCCATGGATTCTCAAACCATATCAATACCATAATCAGACTTTTTGGCCTTGGACCACTGGAATAGAAATGCTAGCCAGAAGCAGATTTGATAGAGTTGATGAGTGTAATATGTTATTTTCAAAACTTGCTTCAGAAGGTCATCCACACATACATGCATTCTATGAGTGGGTAAACCCCATTACCGACCGTCCAGATGGATCATTTCCATTTAGAACTGGAATTTCCGGTATAAGAACAGCTATTGCAGATATCCTCGAAAAAATTAAAATAAGATCGTGATCATCTTATCCTGATTCTTCTTCTATTCAACAGTCATAAATTTGGCTAGTATATCATATGCCCTCTACATGAGGTGAGGTTGAAATAGATTATCAATATATTTCTCAACGTCAAATTGATTAGATACACTTTAAATATTATCTATAGAATTACGGATACGATTAGTTTTAGTAGAATCCAAGACATATTTTTGCTGATTGAAATCTAGTCAGGTTCTTATTTTTGACTCTATAATGACGGGTTTCCCGGCAAATACTTTCCGGACATTCTACCTGTCGTATATTCCGAAAATTTTACGATATCGGCTTTATTATAATGAAGGTTTTGATTATGCCTATTGGCGTTATATCTTCGAGTAAATATAGACCACAGGTTCAGCATGCGTACAAAGGTTTTCTTGCCAATTTTTAAGTCTTCTTAATCCGTAGGCATAATTCACTTAAAGGTATTGTGCTTCAGCCGTGACTTAGAGTTGCTCAGAGTGACTCTGAGTTGTGGATTCCATAAGTTATAGTAGTGTTGTATGTCCAGAGATAAAATCGGGCATTTGGATCCATCATGGCAAAATTCATATAATGATTATTAATTCGTATGGCTCGATGGGAAAGTGACCGACAGATCTGAAGAATATTGAATTACAGCTCAACTTATCCTGCACGCAGAGTTGATTTAAAATTGAAATAGCATTTTTAGCATGCTCTTCAGCTAGCACATTACTGCTATCAGCCGCATTGCCTAGAAGGTTGTTTTGAACCAGCTGTGCTTCATTTCTACTCTATATATAAGAGCAAGAAAAGAAGCACTATCGTCCGGGGTAAAAGTATGTGCATATACTTTTGACAAGAAACCAACAGGTTGGGAAAGGCCTGTTGTTGCTACTCCTATAGCGATGGCAAAAACACTTAAAATGATACTCCTATGGCTTATATTGTACATTTTTTTCAATATCGCCACATGTTCATGTTACTTTAACTGTGAAATCTGTAGATTCAGGTTTAATGGGGTTAAAAAGTATTCCATACACAGTCACATTAATAGCATAGTTTCCAGGACCTTGAAATGCATATGGTATAGTAACAATACCTTCTGACGTATGAAGTGGCGGCGGTTGCCCTGCTAGCTGCGATGCTGTAAACACTTGTTTACCAGCGCTATCTTTTATTAGTATTTCATAGTCTATATGAGGTTGCACTGTATTACTTCCTTTAGTCAGGAATTGTACTTTTAGCGAGGTCTGAGCAGTATGCTTAACCGGTTCAGGAGAGGGTTGTAAAACAACATCTAAAGAGCCACCGCTTGTTTGCTTTTTCATGCTATCACTTCCAGCAGAGGGGGAAGAAGAACCGCTCTGTCCATAAACAAGCACTGGCAATCCCACAATACTAAAAATGCTAGCGAGCAAGACTAGTGATAATATATTATCCCTAAGATGTATTGCACTATTCAATTTGTCAATGCGCCTCCCATAAAATTTTGCTAGGCTCGGTTGTCTCAGGTTCACTGGCTTTTAGATTATTTGATCCCCAATACCCTTCACAGTAATCCTGTGCCGTCTTTATTCTAGACGCTTGTCTTTTATCATATTCTGCCATCATTGGACATGATATACATAGACTGTTAGATAAACCTAATGATTATATATATCTAGTTATATGACTAATGATTTTTTGCTTGGTTAAAGCATTATAGAATAACAGATCCATATTTAGCACTGTTCTGAAGAGTTATTTTTTTCTCTTTGTATAAAACAACTCTTTCCTACCTTCTTTTAATAAATTAGTTATTGCTTTTCCATATATTTCATATACATACCTCTCATCACCATGATTGATAACCCGCTTTTCATAATGCTTAGCTACCTTTACAAGATAACGGCTCACATCCTCTGAAATAGCATTTATAGTTTCAGGAGTTTGCTCAATATCGTATGCTAATATCTCCTCGTTCCAAAGCAAGAGCAAAGAGACAACTGCTCTTGCTCTTTCAAGGCTTACAGGATAGAAATACCTCGCGATATTTTTGGGTAGAGAATCTAGATCATAGATGAAGAAATATGCCACAGAAGAAAGGAAAATCTGCATTATTCTATGCCTTTCAACTTCCCTTTTGAATATAGTCACCAGTCTATTAGATCTTAATATTTTCATGTGATGATTGAGAGAAGCGCCTGTCAATCCAAGTTCATTGGCCAAGCCTGCTTGTGTCATAGGTTTTTGTCTAAGTAAATCCAGAATTGCTCTTCGCATAGGATCGACAAGTATTTTTGCAATTTTCACGTTATTTACAATATACACTGCTTTCATAGCCTAGGGCGCTCTGTTAATATGATAATAATGTTCTGTACAAGTTATTAAATATAACGAACCGGATAGATATAGCTAATAATACTCTCGAAAGATTTGGGATTGTGACAGTATGAATTTTGATGCTTATAAAATTTACAATAATTTCGTATGAATCTTATCGATATTATATATGGCTAACCATTAGATTTATCTAACTCGACTGTATATTCAAGGTATGTCAAATGTGCCACAATCATCTGTCAATTCTGCTAAGAAATTAGCTAGCGATCAGCTATTAATTAGGATTAATGGAACACTTCCAGCTATCGAAACATTAGGAAGTGTGGAAAGTCGGAAAGAGCAGCTGAGGTAAAGCAATATGCAATAAATACAAATACATCCTGTTCGTTTTTTGCTCTGGCTAGTAAAGAACCAAATCAAATTTATCACATGTTAGTTGATGTTGGTCAGGGAATAGTCAAGAGTATTGAAAAAGGAGTTTCAGACCTTGGACCTGATGATTCGTTATCATCAATTATTCCTGATGCACTATTAATTACTCATTCCCATGAAGATCATATTAGAGAGTTATCTCTGTTAGCGGAAAAAGCAATTGAAAAACCAGGGTGCCTGATCGTATATTGCACGACAGAATGTAGGGATCAAATCCTTGACAGATATCCACAACTGTCGTCTATGATAAAGAATAACCAATTATCATTTACAATATTGCAGCCAGGCGAAAATTTTGACGTAGGGCCTTTTTTAGTAATGCCCATTTTATCATATCACGGAGAGAACTCACCGCCAGGATCTGTAATAGATATCGTAAAATTAGCAGATCGAAAAGTAATAGTAGGTTGGGATTTCCTTTCACTACCTGAGGTAGATGAGAAATTATTGTGGAACCCAGATGTTGCTATTTTAGGCACCCAGAGCTACAATCCTCATCCTCAAACTGGCATGATCTCTGTAACTGAAGCATTTGAGCTAATTAGAAGGTGGAATGCAAAGGAGTGCTACATAGTTCATTACCGGGGTCTCTCAGATTTTGAAGAAGCATCAAACCAATGGTTTAGAGGTCCCACCAAAGCTATGACAACAGATGAATTACAAAAGGTAATAGATTCAAACCTTAAAATCGTAGGCGGTGGGGGAAAATTCAGAATAACCGTAGCTAGATCGGGAATGATTTGGGATAGCAAGGATACTGTCACCTTGCAGATGAAAGAAGAAAAAATGAGAAAAAAGTTACAAGAATCTTCAGATCAAAATACGTCTGCTCTTACTCCTCAGTTTATTGAAATTGAGAGTCTTCAGAACTATATTTTCAGAATAGAAAATGAACCTAAAGCTGATAAATTAAAACTCATGATAGAAGACTCTGTCAATAGATATAATTTGGAATTCGATAGACCAAGAAGACTTCAAAAGACCGATGATAGTGATGAAAAAGAGATAATAGTTGCACAGGGAGTTAAAGGGATGCTCACAAAAGGGCCAGATTTGAATATAGAAATAGAACCAAGGTTAGAAAGTGATTATGTTATCAATACAAGAGCATCAAAAGGAAAAAAGAAACATGTATTTAACGATGAAATATTGATTAGCACTACAGATGCAGAGAGGTTAAAGAAGTACATCAAACACAATTTTAGGATTTACAATGCGCCAGCAACTGCTACTAAATAATCTGTATCTGTATATGCCGTAGATGGGATTGAACATGAAGATAAAAAGAGATTCATCTGTGACTTTCAGGGGTTTAATTTGCAGTTTCGTATTGATGGGATCTCTTTTATCAGTATCCATATTATTGTCATCATCATCATTAATCCTATTTCCAGCAAAACCAGCTTATGGGGATGGTTTGACTCAAGAAACACTTTCAGCTTCTTTTGGAAATAGAAAGGCAGATTTACTTATAAAAATGTGGCCTCCTTTAGTTACAACTGAAACAGTCCAACAACAAGGTCAAACGCCAGTTATTCAATTTAAATTATTTGATTCAAATACAAATCAAGGTATCAAACATGTAACATATTTTATAACTATA
>JBKOWU010000005.1:0-18016 GCA_046724555.1 Thermoproteota archaeon
TTCTAGAGAAGATCTTGACCGCCATAATCTTGAAAAACATAAGACAAGTACTCTATAAAAAATGCGACTTTAGTGTTAGAGAATATACTAAAACTTTCTGGATGTTTGTGGCGTCGAAGAGGGCGTATATGAATCCTATAACTAAAAAAGCCTCTTGATGCCAATGTCAGAAGTCAGTATCGAATGAATGATTCTAATAATATTTAATGACTTTTGCAGATTTATTCATTAACCAATAAGCTACTGCAAACGTAATTATTCATCTTACTATCTAAAAGCTACATCTCTCAACTACTACGACCATGACTATCACTACTAATACACCAATTCCTCAGAAATCTACTCGCTGATGCAGTGTCTTTGAATATTTTATCTTCTGATATCAACTCTTTAAAATCGGCTATGGCAAGAGGAGATGTATTCAATGTAACAATGCATGGAATACCTGCATCATTAGCTGATTTTATCCCAAGTGGAGCATTCTCTACTACTAAGGCTTCATTATTGTTTAAATTTAGCCTTTGTAACGCTACTTTAAATGGTGCAGGATCAGGTTTTCCTTTTCCTTCAAATTCATCACCATTCATGATTAGATCAAATTTATCTTTTCCAAAATTTTGTTCAATAATAGTATCAACTTCTTGTTTTGCTGCACCACTTACAACAGCCTTCAAGCAGTCAGTTAAATCATTACTTATTAATTCTCTTACACCATCATATGGTTTCGGTACTATGTTCATTTCTATGAATATTTCCTTTTTTCTTTTTGCTACCTTTTCCGATTTTTGAATATATTCCTCTTCGGACATGTTTTTCTTGCTACCAATAAGATATCCTTTAAGTTTGAATATTTCTAATGCCATTTCTGCAACAGGCATTCCCTCAACTAAATAGAATGTCCTTTTATCCAAATCAATATTAGTTAGTTCTTTAATTGCGGTCTTCAATGCTTCATAATGAAATGGCATTGCGTCTACCAACACACCATCCATATCAAGGATTATGGCCTTCATATATAATACCTGCAAAACAATAAAAAGACATTAATAATAACCAACTGTTTCTAATGAACAACAACAAATTTCACATTTTTATATCAATGCTAATCATGTCTTAAACATCAAAAGATTTGCGTATCTAAGATCATAGGCAAGTGTTCCCTAGATTTTAAGGTAGAAGTACTCATGGCAGACCAATAGGTGTGCAGTTCAATGGTAATCTTTACTTGTTAAGAAAGCACTTATAACTTCAGAATTATTGTCTCCTATTACTTCAGCCACTTCAGACCATTGTACTCGAGTTACATATTCGATAGCTTTGATGCCTTCTATTAAATTATATAATTCATCACTACTCTTGTAAACAACACGGGCAGAAAGGTTATGCATGAAATTGATTCTAGTATCGCAAGATACAATATTATTCTTGTACTTCTTAAGAAGGGCTTTGAGCTACTTCTTTTGATTTACCTTTATCAACTGCGACAATCAAATCTCCTACTCTACAGCCAAATGCCTTATAATTAAAAGAATAGATTCTCTTTAGTATAGCTTTTTCAATTCTTGCTCTTCTTCTTTGTAGTGTAGAGACTGAAACATTTAGTTTCTTAGCGAGATTGAGGCTGCTAATGTCTGGCTG
Source organism: Thermoproteota archaeon (assembly GCA_046724555.1). GTDB lineage: Archaea > Thermoproteota > Nitrososphaeria > Nitrososphaerales > Nitrososphaeraceae > JAFAQB01. The sequence goes on from JBKOWU010000005.1 coordinate 1,639, forward strand.
CCTTACTAGCTCTGAGATTATTTTGATATTGATGCTGTCAAGTAATTTTATTATGTACTTAGAAGAGTAATTTGAAATCCCATTATTCGAAGATTTTGACAATGACTCCATACTAATACTCCTGTTTCTTCCCATCTATGTAAATATTTAAAGCAATGTGTAAATATGAACGATGCTCAATATATACATACCAGACCAAAAATTGATTTTAAATCTCATTTTTATGTGTGACCACAATCAATCTCGATGCTATGTAGATTCAAGATAATATTCTGAATAGTAGTTAAATAGTAAATTAGTCTAGGGGGAACTATTTTGAGATTGACATATCAGCAGATTGGTTTGTATGAAATCACATGTTTCACCCAAGCTCCTTATTGGGGGGCTTCCTGTTTTTTGCTGCCTTACATATCAATGTCGCAACTTCTTGGTCTACACCAAGAGTTTTAGACAATTCAGATGAACTAGTATTGAGAAGTGACTTTAGGGTAACATTATTTTCTATAAGCAACTGTATCAAGCCTTGTGCCAAGTCAAGGTCATTCAGTGAACTGCTATCGTTGATGTTATTTGTTTCATTGTATAAGAATCTGACAGCACTATCGCTATATGTTGATGTTAGTTGCTGCTCGTCGTCAGTAACTTGATTTCTCTTGTGGTATGGTGATGGAGTTTCAGACATATTTGTTGTTTCATGCTATGCCACATGGTTTATTACACTTTTAGCTTGAAATATGTGAATAAATGGTCCATATGATAGCATAAATTTAATCATCTTTGACAATAAAATGGAATCAAATGTCATTCTGATCGATATAATATAATTGTTCAGTGCTCTGCTAGCCAAGCTTCCTGAAACCTCGCCTGACATTAGAATACAAAACAAAAAAGAAGAGAAAGTGTGTTCTAACTGCACGTGTATCCCAATATTCTTGTTTGCTGTAATATATTATGGCCCGGCCGATGTTGGTGTACGTGTCTGCCCTGTAATATTCTGGTATGTCGATGTTCGCATAATATTTTCTTTGGCTTGATTTATTACATCCATAGGGTTTCCAGTTACTGCCCAATGCAAGAATAGTACTTTGGGCGTTTCACCTAGCATATGATGGTGTAAGGCTGTTTGTGTCCAATTGTATTTTTCCATAACCTTCTGTACAGGTACTACCTCTGAATCAAGCAAAGCCCATTCTCCAAACGCTGCTGTGAGATTACCACTTTCAGACATAGGAGAAGAAGGAGAAGAAGGAGAAGAAGTGGCTGATGGTGGCATATTACCCATATTGACGCCTTTTTCACCAAATACCCCGGTCGTGTTTACCACGGCAGGTACCATCTCAATATAATGTCCAAAGCCAGAATAGTTGTTTAATACCATCCCATCATTTCTGACTATAGGTGGAGCTTGACGATAAACAATGACATCACACAAGTTGTAGTCGGGTACAGCCTTTCCTTTAACTACGCTTGCTAAAGATGCACACAATTGTGGAGCATTTGGTGGGAGGCTCTTCTAGTTGAAAGTAAACACCTGACCAACTTGTGGCTGAGACTGTTGCTGCGATGGTTGTGATGGCTGCTGTTGTATTGCTGATCCTGATTGTGCATAAGCTGTCTTAGTGTAATTCATAGTATTTGTTGTGGTTGATAAGAGTAAAAGTCCTACTGTGACTGAAACAATTATAATCGCACTTGTAACATTTCTTTTTAACTCTTTTCTGTTTTCTGTGTTATCATACATCGAAGCTTTACGGAGAAGATGTTATTTAATGATTGTATAACTAGATTTTTCAGACGTTGCTAAGTAGATTATCGTTGGCTCTCATGGATAATATACCTGAAAATATGGCTCTTGGTATTTCCTTGGTGACAGGAGGAGCAGTAAACATAGTTCTTATAGCTGCAATTTTTATCTCAAACTTTCCAGAAGGATTGGCTTCAACTGAAGGTATGAAATCAAATGGAAGAAGCAAAAAGTACATACTTGTGTTATGGTCTATAGCTGTGGTAGTAGGAACTATATCTACAGCTATAGGCTTTGCTGTTCTGTCCAAGGCGAGTCCATTTGTTATATCCGTAGCAATTTCATTTGCCGCAGGAGCAATTCTTGTAATGTTAGCCGAATCTATGATACCAAAAGCCTTTGAAGAAGATGGGAGTAAAACAGGACTTGCTGCTATGGCAGGTTTTGCTATTGCATTTGTATTAGGAAGGTTAGGCGGAGGGTAGAGGATGATAAGCTCAAAGAATGGCGTAATTATACACCGGTAGATGCATTATGTTTAGTAGACCTGTGTTTGTGAAGATTATCAATGGTATCAAATCTTTCCATGCATATTTCGCATATGTATTCTTGTTCTCTTGGCAATTTATCTTCTGAGTTTATTTTCTGCTTGTCATCACCTGCTGAGACCATATGTTATCAATAACTAGATTCAAGTATTAGTTATTATGCATACTCTGAAGAGACTATTTGCTCTTCCTTCTTAGTTTTTAAAACAGTCATTAATTCTGTCTCTACAATATTTGGCAGCTTACGGATTTTGTTCTCTATGATATCTCTTGTATGATTCAAATCTTTAGCACGAATCTTTACAAATAGATCAAATCTACCATGCATTTCATGTACTTCCAGTACTTCTTCTATATTTGATAATCTTTCAATAATCTGATCTGCAAGGCCGGGTCTAATATTTATTCCAATAAAAGCTAAATGATCATATCCTAAGAGACCGTTATCTACAGATAATGTAAACTTGTCAATTACTCCCTCATCTTTTAATCTTCTAACTCTCAAATGTACCGTTGCGTCAGATATGCCAATCTGTTTAGCTATTTCAACAAATGGCACCGAGGAATCCTTACTTAGGACGTCGATTATCTTAAGATTAATATCATCTAGAAGGCTATCATTATCAAACTTATACATGTATCAATCATATGATTATACGAGGTTAAATAGCTTCTTTAGTATCATCCCAAGAGTCGGCTACGAAGTAAAAAATAATCATACTGATGATGGTTCAATTATCCGAAATAACCTAGGCGGACATTGTCTCTTCGGCTTTAGATAGAAAATTCTTCTTTTTTATCCTCGAAACTGTTTCTCCGTCAAAATAATCTCACTTTATAATCACTAAAGCAGCGAGGGGTCCTTCACGCCACTTTAGGCCAGTCGTCTTCTAGCATACAGTTATCTCATCTATATTTAACAACCTTGGGAGAAGCTTAACCAACAAAAATTAACAACTTTCTAACAGATGATAAGTTAACTCCTTGGTTGACATGGCTTAGATTATTATACACACAAAATGGAATAAGTCCAGTAGTTTAAATGTGAAAGAACTTGTAAAAAATATATCTAGTAGATAATGGTACAACAACCAGAATTATCGTTGTAGCAACGCCTGCTTTCTGAGATATTAAAACTAATAAAAACAAAAACGCTATGATAAAGATAAACGCGGTAAACAATATGCCAGACAACTCTTACTTAAGTAATTCAAATAATATATGGAATTATTGATAAAACAGCAGTTGTATTTTTTAACAGCAAGACTGCTTATAAAGTGCTTGCATTTAGACGGATAACAAAACTTACCTTCCATAGAATCAATGCCTAGATTCATGAAGCTTCTGAAATAATTAATAATATTTCAACGACAATAGCAGCAGATAAAGCAAAGAAGGAAGAAGAAGAGGAGCGCTATTCATGTTCGTGCTTTCTATTTATAGATGGAACTAAATTTGAAGCAAAAATTGTACATAGAGGAAGGGGAAAGTTCAAAATTCTAAATGACGAGTACAGTGGAAAATATAATAACAAAATAGTGGATGCATCTGATGTTATTCGTTGTAAGATTGAGATTTGATTCATAGATGCTTGTGGCATCGAGAGGGTTTTTTGTGAATCCAATAAGTAACCCTCCCAACACTCTATGACAACTCTCTAATTAAAATGGCAATTGAGATAAGACACTTGGTGAATGATTGTCAAGTTTATCATCGCGGCTATTTAGCCCATTAGCAGTTAGAGACTGTTCTTGTTGATCATCAGACTGGTTGTGATGCAGCTTTTCTTGCCACAATTGGGATGATTGATTTGCTAACTGCAGTCCAGCTGTTATTGTAGCATTCATTGTATCTTGTTTTGCATGTGGCTGAACTGGAGACGATGATGGGAAAGTATCAGCATTAGCTATGTGAAGCGTAGCTAAGGAGGATATTGCTATGAGCAACGCAGCAATAACTGAGATTGATATCTTGATTTGCATATACCCTAGCTGGGTTTTGGTTTTATTTCGATTAGGAAACATTTCTAGCAGTAAGATGACAGATGAAATAGCATAGCAGATAGTTTATGATACAAAGATATTAGATGACACACTATCATACTCTCTTCAGCAGGGTACGATATGAACAGCTATCCATGAATTACTATTGGCATTTCTATAAAGACGAGAAGATGGTTAGTGGGTCTTTTCTAGATAGATGGAGACGAACAGTAGTAGACAGCTTGGATTAATTTTTAATTCTCATTATTATGATTCATTTAGGGGATCTGTACACAGACTGTATATTGCCCCAAAATTGTGTTGTCGATTAGATCATGGAATTTCTCGTTCTTTGTCTAATGCATTTACGAAAGAGTTCTTCAGTCATAACGCTCATGTAATCTATCCTCTTCTTCTTATTCTCGTCGTTCTTCTTTTGATATGTCGGGGAAAGGTTGGCCAGTAAAGGCCAGATTTTCGCCCTGCTAGATAATCTACAAAAGATACAAAATTGGCATTTCCGCCGTGTTTGTTTTGAATGTGTCGTTTGACACTACTTTTCCTTGAGGAATTCATGCCGCAGCTAATGCAGGCCCAATTTGGTTTGCTCAATTAACTTTCACCATATTTTGTTTGTATACAAAAATCGCGCAGCGCTACGCGGTGAAGCATTATTCGCCATCATATACATCTTCCAAGTACAATTAATGTAATAGAAGAATGAACTATAATAATATTACTTTTTAACCGTAATTATAACTATTATACTAGTGAGTCGATCTACTCGCGAACAAGTCTATTAACTACACTGTATATTATATAGATGATAATGAGTGTAGAAAGGAAGAATCCTTTAAAACGTGACCAAGCGTTGAATGATGCGACTAGTGGACAGATAGGAGAAGAACCTAGATCTGTACCAGAAGAACAAACCAGTGATTTAAAGAATGAGCGTATGAAAACTGCCCGTAAAATGTCTAGGGATATGTAGAATAACGACTTCTAATTATGAAGTGGCATGTAGCCATTCTTAACTCATATTCTATAATATGCTTGCCCTGAATCCCTAATTTGTCGGGGAAGCCATTAATTCTATTGATAAAAATACTGAGATTCAAATTTAAATTTCGATCATAGCAATATGCAAGTTGTATAGATTACGTCTAATGCAGGTCAATCATTTGTATTACTCATTAGTAAAACATCTGGTTAGTTTAATATTTTACACAGCATATGAAATCAGCATTGGATGATACTTTTAACCCGAAAACCAATATAAAGTCGGTCAAGGCTTCTATTTTTTCTTTTGGTGTTAGAATATTAATAACAGGTTTGATTCCGGACGAAAGATATCAGATATCAGATATGGCTCTTCTCTCCTGATCAAGAAGCAATGAAATGACTAGTCGTGGCAGCAGCATATGTTTCATAGGAAGACAATCAATAAATTAACATTTTTACATTCTTACCATATGACTACAACAGTAAAAGTGACATATAGTGCGCAAGGTTCCCCTGATACAATTATGACCTTTGATTTAACTGGCATGGATATTGAAAGTATAAAAAAAGAACTACCACTAAAAAAGAAAGAACTAGATTCAAAGTTCAATGTTGATGCAGAGAAGAGTAGCATTAGAATAGATGATAGCTCAATTAAAGACCTCGACTATAGACTCGATTGATTTATTTCTAAAAATTATTCACTGATATTATTTGCCCTTCTGTTACCCCATGCCTTTTCAAATTCATTAGAGCCAATCATTTACCAAGTATTGTATCTGAATTTTGATCCTATAGTATTTTATGAAATGAAGTCAATAGATTCCCAAGTGAGGAGTTTGGGGCCGTGTCTGATTACTTCTTCTATCCACAGCACTCAACGGCTTCCCCAAAAATGAGGAGTTGGTATTTGTATATTGACATTTCTGAATGACTCCGGGGCAGCATATATTTAATTCTAAACTCCAGCTGGCATGACGCCAGCTATACCTCCCGTTAATGGTTAAAGCAACTGCTTTTTCTATATTGAGGATCAGTTTGCCATTTTATTAATCATAGATAATGCTTACTAAATGTGATATAGCTAGCACTCTTTAATTCAACTATGAAGAAAATATCAATGCTTACCGCATTACCTAGTCACACCAAGAAGAATAATGTCAGAACGTTTGAGTTATTCGTAACTGTAATGACAGCGGTATCTGTTATAATGATTCTAGATGATTACATATACAAATTATCAGCAGATCAGAAATCAGTGATATATGTATTCGATTTTGTTGTTGTGGTTATTTTGGCAGTTGATTTCTACATTAGAATGAGGGCGTCAGGCCAAGGGTGGAGGTTTATCCTCAAACATTGGTATGAGATACCAGCTATGCTGCCGTTATTTGCATTTAGCCTAATTGAGAGTTATACTGTAGTTGGAGCAGTTGCTCGTATCCTTAGACTAATTAGAATATTTAGACTCATACATTTATTTTTCAGAGCAACAACAGTCTTTGTACATACCAAGTTTCTATATGCGCTAGTATTCACTTCTTCTGCAATAATTGTTGGTGCCATTGGTGAGTACATTGTAGAATCACCAGTTAAAGATACAAAGATAACCAGTATTAGTGATGCATTGTGGTGGGCTGTCGAAACTGCTACGACTGTTTCATATGGAGACTTCTATCCTGTTACTGTAGAAGGCAAGTTTATAGCTACGGCAGTTATGCTTTTAGGGATGGCTAGTCTTGGTATTTTCATTTCAACCATAGGAGCTTCCTTAATAGAATCAAGACTAAAGGAGAAGGGAAGAGGCGAGTATGATAATAATAATAACTATACAATACCACGATTAGCAGATGATGCAAAATTGCTGATAAAAAATAAAATAAACGATATTGAAAACCTAAGCTTAGAGGATGTAAATACACTAGCTGCTATGATAATGACACTTCATAGTAGTCTACATAAAACTCACGAGTCATAGTCACCAGTCATAACTCATCATATACCGATATACATACTCGGTTACCTCGTGCTACTATTGGCAGCAACCTATAGCTGCAAGTATAACAAAGATAGATAATACTGAACAGAAATACTAGTTATTTATGCCTTAGGTTGAGTGAATCAGTCTGAGGAGTCAGTGCCATGGCTCTTCGGGCAACCTGTAAAGTACTGGTAGAAGGAAGTGAACTAATGCAACAAGAAGTATCAAATGGCTCTGTTGATCATGTCTTCTTCTTTATCAAGTCTTGTTTCATTTGTTGAAACTCATCTTCTGAAATTATTCCCTTCTCTTTGAGATTGGCTAATTTCATCAGCTCATCTGCTATAGATATTGATGATTATTGTTGCTGCGGCTGCTCTCTATGACGATATACTTCTCTATCTCTATCCATACCATTTCTTATTACCTCTAACAGATCCTCAGCTTTATTTTTTGGAATTGCCGTTATTATTCCTTGTTCATCTGCTAACCCACTGGTATCTCCATAGCCTTCCATCAGCCTGTCTAACTTACCTCTACGGCGTGAGTTAATCAAGCCGGGAGCTTTAAATATAATATTAGATAAAAATACACCTTTGTCAATTCTCACACTACTGATCATATCGTACGGAATGTCAACTACATTTTCTCGCAACCCAAGCATACTAGGTCTTTTATGATTATTCTTCTTTCAGTACCAAATACAATGTTAGGAGTAAATGCAGAACCACCTGGTTTTAGTCTAAGATTGTCTGGTATCAGCTATTCCCTTGATTTCCTCTAAATCTTCTTTATCCGTTATATCAGTGGTAAAGGATTGAGGCTGTTCCTTCCTGCCAAAACCAAATGGAGGCATTTATCGATAATAAAGAAAATGTCTATTTAAGAAATTCGGGCGTACATTATTTCCTTGTATGGCTTGAACATACTACTTTTCGATCGACAGTGATTAAAATAAATAGTGCTTAAGGAAAATCTCCCGCCGATGGAGCTATTTGTACCACAGCTTCATATACCTTGGTAGCTTCATTTGCTTTGTAAACTAATAATTCATGCTTTATTGTTGTTAGCATACCAAGATTGTTATCAGCTAACACGATATATGTTTATAACCTACAGTTTTTAGAATTCTTCTACTTTCCATCCATGCTGGAGTCCGCTCTACTTCAAAATATTTTTCAGTATATCTAGACCATTTTTACTCGTACTGTTTTCGTCTATATGCAAAATAACAGATGACAATTCTTCATTCGGAACTTTACTGTTAGGATTTTTATTTTGTTCATGAATAAGTTCATCAATGTGTTTTGTGGAGCCTGATTGTATATTCCATCCTACTCTTGCACTTTTTTTATTTGATATGAATTCATAAATGCGTTCTAAAATGTCTCCTATGAGCAACCTGCCACCAAAGCTGGTACTTTTCAATGCGCTGCTTGTCAATTGTATAGCTTGCATTCTCTTTTCTTCTTTTCTATCATCCTGTGGTAAAAGTGTAAATTTCGCATCCATAGTAAAACCATAATGTACATCACCAGACAAAAATACACAATAGCGGGATCCAAGCTTTTCTATAAGAAATGTAATGAAACGTGTAAATCCATGCTCGCTTGCATACACATAAGCATAAGCATAAAGATAACGCAGCTGCAAGTTCTAGCTCTAGTGCTGCAGCAGGTGGCAGTGATGGTCATAGTAAAGATTACGCAGCGGCAAGTTCAAGTTCTAGCGCAACCGCTGGTGGTGGATCGGCAGCTAGTTCAAGGAGCAGCGCTTCAAGTTGAAGTAATTTAACTTTCCTTTTTTCTATTCTTAAACTTAATTCTTTCAAGTCAGATATCTCGTCGTTGTGGAAAGTTGCTGTCAAAAAGGTCTGCTTGATAGGATTTCTCTGTCTATACGTTACAAGTCATCTCATCTTATCTTCCCAAATGGAGAAGTAAAGAGTGGATCTGAAGCCCCTGTTGAATTGATAGCCATACTACCTGGAGGTAAGATAATATCTCCAATAGTAAATTATTTTCCAGGCGGAAAACCTTTTGTGAGTTTTATTTATAATAGCTTTTCAAGACGACATGATATGGGTTGTGTAATACTGACAATGACAATGCCAAAGGACATTAATTAAGCATTTATGAGTAGGGTATCAGCTCTACAATCAAGCCATCGCTCCATCCATACTTTGTATGCATAAGATCAGATACTTCTTCTGTTAGTTTGGGCTCACTATGTTTATCAACTATTCGTGCAATACCGTCAAATGATTTGGAGTCGACAGTAAACATAACTCTTGGATTATGCATAATATTTTGAACCCAATGAGCCTTTTCTTTATGCTCTGACATTATGTAGTATCTATCAGCATATGATACGAACCATATCTCTATTCTATGCTCTATTCTGGTTTTCCATCCTTTTGTAATCAAATATAGAAACTGTTGCTCTCGTTCATTGCTCACTTCAATAGCATATGTTATTTACAGATGTAAAAATTAATGCACATGCTCGCAAGAGGATTTTGTGTCAGCACTTGAAGATGATCTACAAATTTTTGTGTGAGCCAACTATGCTTGAACCATCATCTTTGAATATCCCATAATCTGATATTGCTTTTGATATAGCAGAATCTGCAATCATTTCATTTTTATTTTGGCTAACTGATTCTTTTATTATAAGCTTGAGTGCTTCTGCCCCTTTAGTTAGCTGTCTTTTGAGATGCTGTTTCCCATTACCTGAGTGAGTATTATCTACTCCATTATTTTTGCTGCTATTGACATCAATTCTGAATAATCCAAACTTTGCTTCAGGTCTATAGCTTTCTTGCCATTCATAGTTATCCACCAGCGACCAATGTAGATATCCTATAATATTTGCACCATTGTCAATTGCTCTTTTGATTTGCTGAATATGTGCTACAACAAATGGTGCGCGGTATCTATCGTGCTTGTCAGCAATACCATTTTCAGTAACAAATATTGGTTTATCATATTTGTCCTTTAGCTGCATAATTATCTCATATATTCCACGAGGATATATTTCCCATCCCAGATCATTTAGTATGCCATAGAAATTAGATGAAGATTTACCCCTCTTCTTTTCATTCAAATCGTTTGTGAATACTCCTCCAACAAACTTGGCTGAAGATAGTGCAACTATAATACTATGGTATACATGTATACGACGATAATAGTTAAGACCGATAAAATCAACTTTATTTTTCCAATCATCATGAATGATAAAGTCTTTACTGGCCTTATTATGTATTTTTAGAGTATTCAAATAATTTAGATCCTCTTCTCCGTTAACTACAGCGTTGAGAAAGTAATCATTCAAAAAGTAAGTACTGTGAGCCGCTCGATTATTCTTATTTATTATTCTTCTTGCTAAGGTATTGTTGGGCTTGGCTGGAACAATGTACATCATTAAATGCCCAAAACCAACTCTTTTTGAAATGCCATCTCCATCAGCATCGATATCATCTAGCTCTGTGATTTTGTCGTATGCTCTAACATGTGCTTCAATTAAATTGTGTAACGTTACTTTGGCTCTTTTACCATCAAGAAAAAAACCAGGAGGAGATAATCCAGCGATATATCCTACACCTATGATTGACGCTACAGGTTCATTTATGGTAATCCAATAATCAACTAGGTCTTTTAGTTCTGCAACCATCCTTTCAGTGAATTTGACAAATTCTTCAACTGTTCTATGGTTCTCCCATCCTCTCAGAGAATTCCAGTAAGGATCTGCAGATTGTGGTTCTCCTATAGGAGCACCTCTTAGTGGCGAAGGTAGTATTTGTTGTATTATATTTTTGGTGATATTAAGTGGGGGAGTCAATACCCATAATGGTAGAGTAAAATGGTTTAATGTCACAATAGGTATTAAGTCTGACTTTCGCATAGAGGTTAACATCTTTTTATAATGATCTATTGCCTCTTGATTCCATTGATCTTTTCTAGGTTGTACACGAGCCCACTCTAAACTAATTCTAAATGCATTCATACCTAGACTTTTGGCTAATTGAAAATCTTTTTCATAATATTCAGGCTCCCAGAATTTTACTGCTTGCCCAGCGGACTGTAAATGAATTTGAGTTCTACCCTTGTAAAATATGCTTGGTTTTGTCAGAGAAGATATCCTCTTCTTAATCGGATCAGAGCGAACAAAGTAATCCCAATCATTGTTTGAAATTCCCCCTTCTACCTGATAGGAAGAAGTAGATACTCCCCATAAGAATTTGACTTTAGAATCTGTCATTTTGATTACACATTATATTTAAGGCTGTAAATGTATGCACATACATTTTTAATGTACTATTTTAAGCTGCAAAATAACGATGTCACCTAGACATTATGATAACAACCATAATAATACAGATCTAATAGAAGCCAAGCTATCTAACCATCTTCTCGCTAATACCATGCATCCTCACAATCACCATCACAACAATCATAAATATCTATAGCCTATGAGCTAACTAAACTAGCCAATCTCAAAGAAAAGGGAATAATATCCGAAAGTAAATTTCAGCAAATGAAACAAAATATGATAAAGAAAAATGAGATCACCCGCCAGCATTAATACCTCTTATCCTTATTGGTTCATTTCCTGCTTTACAGCTTGTGAAAATCACGCAAGATACATAAGAAAAATATATAGTTGACAAGTGTGAAAATTAGTACATGCCAGTAAAACTAGGAAAGAAGAAATACGAAAAATTTTCAGATGCATCTGCAGCAATCCAGAAAAAGAAAGGTATATCAAAAGATAGAGCCAATGCTTATGTTGCATCAGTAGAACGTAAGCAAGGGATAGAACCAAGAACAGGAACAAGGACGACAAAAAAGACGACAACTAGACGAAAATCAAAGAAATAACTCCTGAACTTTATCTTATACTTTAATGCATATTTTCTATCTGTGTACTGTAAATCTAGGATTAGTATAAGTTTTCTGTCAACGCCTAAGAGTATATGGCAGCAGACAGAGTATGCCTCCTATCGCAGGGAGAATAGAAGAGAAGATATGGAGGGTCTCTGCCTAGTTAGCAAATTGAGTTGCTGTGTTAATAAATAATGGCTATCTGTCCGGACAGGGAGAGAGGAAAATGTACCACCTGACAGTAGCTATGGGAAAGCTAGTCAATTCACGCTGTTCGAGATTTATTATTAACCGTACAAGTTCATCCAAGAGCAGTTATCAATTAAAAACCATTAAAGACAATGGATGCTGAAAAATAATCACATGTGCGTTCAGTGCAAGTTTCTAAAGCTAATGGGGCTTTTGAAGTAGTAGAAAAGAATACTCTTCAAGAACCTAAAGAAGGGCAAGTACGTATTAAAGTTCAAGCATGCGGTATATGCCATGGTGATTCCATTACTAAACAAGGGTTGTTTCCAGGCATACAATACCCAAGAGTTCCAGGTCATGAGGTAGCTGGTATTATCGACGAAATAAGAAAGAATGTAACCAATTGGAAGCCTGGACAGAGAGTAGCAGTTGGCTGGCATGGGGGTCATTGTGGTCATTGTGAGTCCTAGGCGTGGAGATTTTGTTATGTGTAAGTATGCACAGGTGCCTGGAATATCTTATGATGGTGGATACTCAGATTATATGATTGCACCAACAGTAGCTTTAGCGGAAATTCCTAAGCAGCTTTCATATACAGAAGCTGCACCTATGATGTGTGCTGGCATTACTACATATAATGCTCTTCGAAACAGCGGTGCTCATGTAGGTGGACTTGTTAAGTGACTATGAGAAGGACAAAAGGTAGTCTATCATATACCTATGTTTCTAACCAATTGCCTATTTGAGTAAATGTCATTTCATGGTAGTCGTTTAAATGTATAAGTAAAGAGATTCAACTATAATGATAATAATAATCTGGTTTTGAACAGAAACACTTAAGCTTTCCTTCATGACTATACTTTGATGGAGAATTTATAATTGGAATAAAATCATCGAAGCATTCCTACGCCAAGATCAAAAGGCTCCATGAAGATTGGTTGATGAAGAATGCTAAATCATTATTCAAACATAAGGTACATGAATATTCAAAAAAACTCGGAGTCAGGCTAGGAAGGATTGTCGTAAAGAATCTAAAAAACAGATGGGACAGTATGACAAAAGAAGGATCAATTAGTCTAACGTAAACCTTCTAAAAGCTCCTGAAGATGTTGTTGATTATATAATATTGCACGAGTTATGTCACTTGAAAGTAAAAGAGCATTCTCATCATTACTGGGATTATGTACGTCGATACATTCCCAACTATCAAAAAAAGATAGAATGGCTTAAAACAAGTGGAGATCATTTAATTTAAGACGTTTTGTTGCCCCGAATTTGATAGATCCTTTACTATTGACTAGTATATGATGGCTAGTTTGATTGATAATTTTTTGTATTATCCTTATTGGCGTTAGCACTCAGTAGATGTATTTTTTTGGTTAGTTTCAAATAATATATCGCTCATGAAAATCTAAAGCTTTGTAAAACGCAGCGATAGATGCCGCATTTAATATCTTTCCTTCGTACAACAAACGCTTTATCTGATCTATACTTATGATATCTACTTCTATCTTTTCCATTTTTCCCAAAGACTGTTTACTCTTAGCTTCTTTGTTAGTGAGTAGATCATAGGCCGCGAAAATATTTCCATTTTGTTCAAACATTGAATAATCCAGAGTATAATGACCAAGAGATACAATTTTTTGGGCTTCATATCCAGTTTCCTCCTTTAATTCACGTTTGGCTGCTTCGTAAGGACTTTCACCATCTTCTATATATCCCGATGGTGCTTCCACTTGAATAGCATCAACCAAATGTCTATAACTTCTGGTGATAACGAGTTCATTTTTAGATATGAATGGAACGATGGTCGAGTAGTTCCTACGAATAGCTCTGATATAGATTCTGTCTTCTCCATTTAAATCAAGTGTATCTTCAAATAGTGTTATCAAATGATGAGAATAGATCTTTTTTGAGGACTTTATTCTCCATCCTGGAGGACCATTTCTGAACAATTTCCTGGCTAGGTCAAGTATACTTCAATATAATTAAACAATATCCTTTGAAACTGTTTTCATTTGTAGAGGTTTATCTTCGAATAGAAATACTGACCCCGAATTTCATGAATATGCAATTTCTTTGTTATCGATACATGTCTCCAGTTAGGTTGAAATAGATTGAACAATTCTCAGATTTGTGCCATACCTCCATCTACAAAGAGTTCAATACCAGTGATATAGCTGCTGTCATCTGATGCCAAGAATGAGACAGCTTTGGCGATCTCATCAGCAGTTCCTATTCGACCCACCGGCACAGCAGCTACAAGGTTAGACTTAATCTTCCTGATTTCTTCCTCGGTGTTAGCCATGCTGGTGTTTCAATTGGGCCAGGACTGATGACATTGACTCGAATCTTGCACTCTTTCAGATCCACGGTCCATGTACGAGCAAATGATCGTATGGCTGCTTTAGTTGCGCTGTAAAGTGATGTCGCCCCGACTCCTTTAGATGCCGCTATCGAAGCATTTAGAATAATTGAGCCACCGTCACGACACAGAGGAAGTGCTTTTTGCACAGTAAACAAAAGCCCTTTAACATTAATATCAAATATTTCATCAAATTGCGTTTCTGTAATTGTCCCGAGTGGAGCTCGTTGGCCAATGCCAGCGTTAGCGAATAGAACGTCGATACTGCCCTTCCGATCCTTTACCGTGGCATACAGCCGATCAAGGTCTGCTAAATTTGATACGTCACTCTGAACACCAGTAACACTTTTACCAATCTGCTCTACTGCTGCATCAAGTTCTCCTTGACGACGACCTGTAATGAAAACATTTGTACCATCTGAGACGGACCGTTGTGCTGTAGCAAGGCCTATGCCGCTATTTCCGTCGGTGATAACCGCAACTTTTCCTTCAAGCTTTTCCATAATATTTTACCCATGTCCTATCTTATTTCCACTCCCAAACCTTTTCACTAACACCTGATGATGTATTATCAACTTCTGTTTCAAATACTCCTACAACATTATTAAGGAAAGAAAGCTTTCCGCTTGATCTTGACGAGGATGATGTTCTGTAAAAAGCTGAACCTCTCCAGATATTTTTTGTCCAATTAATTTTCCTATTCCGTATTCAGTAACCGTGACAGTCTCAATACTATATCCATTACTAGGAATTGATATGATTCCCCTCCCTCACCATAATAGCATTGCAAAGTTGTAGAATCATTATGATGATTACCAGATTTATCAGATCTCGGTAGATTCCAATATGTGATAATTATAGAGACATCTAAAGATCCTCTCACTTTACCTCTAGCTGTTACTGTTGTTTCTTGCTTTTGAATGTCAGCATTTAGTATTCTATTCCTGGCAGCATTTCCCTTATGCTCTAAAATTAAATCAGATAGCATGGCTAATATTTTACATAAAGTAGCATTTAATGAGTTTTCAAAGATAGTGGCTATTTCTCCAGAGCCAGCCACCAACCAATAGAAACGTTGCCCCGAATTTCAAGCAATTGTCATTCAAAATAAGACAAGCTGTCCAGGGCTAGCAGTCCGGGGAAAACCAATCAACCCTTATAAAATAATAACTATTCAATGCTCATGTTATCCGTGGATTTCTTCCTCGTACAAGTCCAGTGCAGCTACCTGGAACTTGTATCTTAAACCTTATAGTACTGGGGATTCTTCTATTAGTAATGTGAGTGACGAAACAAAAAGAGAAGAGATTAGGGAAGAAACACATGAACTAGAGAATACCGAGCAAGATGGGTTGGAACAAGATGAGGACGACTATGAAGATGAGGAAACTGAATAGAATGACCATTACAAAAAAATTCACATGTTGCTTCTGTATGCATAATGCTGGCTATGGGATGAATCCCGTTAATCGGTAATACATAAGGATATTATTCTATAAATTAAATATATTTTGAATAATATTGAACTAATGAGAAAAGACGAATAATACAACTTCCACGATGGTGTTATTTGTTATATCAGCAGCAATTATTGGAGTGTCTGCCACTGCGATAACTCTACAGGATGCAAATGCCGCAAGTGATGATGACAGTAATTCCTGCAGCCATCATAGTTCTAACTCCT
>JBKOWU010000163.1:0-11370 GCA_046724555.1 Thermoproteota archaeon
CAGCAATGGAAAGTTCATTACAAAGTGGGGAACAACAGGATCAGCTGATGGTCAATTATCACGTCCAATTGGCATAGCAATAGATTCTTCTGGCAACATATATGTCTGCGATAATGCTAATGACAGGATACAGAAATTCGATAGCAATGGAAAGTTCATTACAAAGTGGTCTGTAAATACTCCTGGTGGTATTGCAGTAGGCCCTTCTGGTAATATATATGTCATAAATCAAAACTCTGCTAGCGTGGAGATTTATAGTCCAGTTTCATCTTAGATACAATCATCAAACCTAGCCAAATGACAGACAAACTATGAAATAGAAATAAGGTACATGCACATTCCTATCAATTATGAAGGTGTTTTTATTCATTCCCCTTTACTAAGATTCAAATTTAATGTCTCGGCGCTATCAAAAATTTCGTTACATATGCAACGATATTCTTTAGGAGAACGTTTACGATTTGAAGCTGCAGCCATTATTACCGTATAGACCTCGATGTATTAATTATTAACTAACGAAACATTACCTTTTTTGATTTCATTTTTGAAATGTACAAGCCACAAATATTATCTTCGATGTGCCATTTTGCTATGTTGGTCTAACTCTGTAGCCGTCTTAAATTTATGTCTGCATATACCGCACTTGAATTTCTTTCTGCTAAAGAAGTCAAACTTCATAACGCTGATGGTTTAGTTGTTATATACTTATATAATCTGTTGTAGTTGTTTATAAGTCAAAATACTCACTAAAGTAAATAACTAAAGTAAATAAAAATCTCACTATCTTTGCGATTTAATACAATATTGCATGTACGAAATTACTAACCCGCGCTGGTAGAATCGCATGCTCTACAAGGGTCGACGATAATGTACAAAGCATATCTAACACACGTACAGCTAAAACAATTTTAATGGAGGTCATGTGAACCAAGTAAAACAAGAAGATTTTGTATATCATTGCAATTATAGTACAAGTACGCAAGTAACATCATGTCGAATATTCCTCTACAAGACTAGTTAATTTATCTATCTGCATTATCGACATTGAGATAACTCTAAAACTGGACAGCCAGTAAAGATTTAAGTTCCCTTTCATTATCTACTACCGTCTAACAATGAACTATAGCATAGTAGCTATGGCATTATTGATAGTGGCGGCTCGAGCAGCAATAATCTAGTCTTCTTCACTATTCTTAAAGGCGAAAGAAAGAATAAAATATTTTGAGAAATTGAGGGAATAATAGTTGCTGTTGATGATTTAACCAAAACCAAAAAAATAAGAATTGGAACTAATCTATTTTATTTTCCACCAAATAGCTTTCCTATTATAGGAACGTTAGCTAACGGATTTGTGGAGTTTGAAGCAGATTGGTTACCTTGAGTTGTATTGGTCATGGTACTGTTGGTTTGAGCATGTACTGCTCCTGTAGTAGCAGATGCCAATACAAGTCCGACAGCCATAATTGCTAATACTGCTGCAGTAGTTATTGATGATGTTTTTGTTTTCTTCATTGCAAATAACCGTATTTATGCCCCTCCCTTTTAACAGTTACATTTACAGCTGAATGATGAGATAAATGGAAGACACAGTTTCTGAAGACTAAGGGCTTGGAGACTGCAAATTTGGGCTCATCTTTTGATGGTGAATCAAAAAAATTCGGATTTCTGCTTGCAAGGCTGGCTAATGAGATTAAAACATCTTCGAAATCTTCTGTTTTTATTTTAGGAGGCGAGACAACTATAAAACTAAACAGAAGGAGAAAAAATGGAGTAGGTGGAAGAAATCAAGGCTGAGTAATGACAGCCTATGTACAACAGAACAGACACAGAACTAAAAACTACGTTAAATCAAACTATACAATACAAGAATATCTATTTTTACAAGGAGTCCGAGAAGAGCCAGATTGCTAAGCAGTTACAAATGATTAAATCACTATGACCCTCTCTTTTTGCTCCCTTGCAATTAATAGCTCTTTTTGAGCTAACTTCTTTAGTTTACTTGGCAAACTGTGCATAAGGTTCTCTAACCAAAGGTGTATTAGAATTTGTTAGTAATACGCAAATTAAAGGGTTATCGAGTGTTTTCGTAATATTTAATTAATGCAATAGGAGTCTTTAACTGATGAGTATTTCAGAGAAAGATGCTAGTGAGCAAAGTGTTAAGGAAAAGACTAATGAGCTGAGAACAAAGTATCCCATATTTACTGCTATCCTGGAAAGGATTCCGGACATGGATCTAAAAGAAGTCGTTAGCGTGTTGGTACTAGTTGATCCTGTAAGATCGGTATTAAAAACTCATGCTACGAGATTGAGTTTTATAGGGGAAGATAAGGCGCTTGATCAGATGGTTGAAGAAAAGATTAATGAGTTGAAGAAAAAGTACGCCTCGTTGGCTGGCATACTAGAAAGATTCCATAAAATGGACCTAAAGGAGACCGCAGTAGGGTTGTTAGGAATTGATGCAATGGAGTCCTTGCTAAAGCTTAGAATGTTACTGATTCTAGCGTCCTAATCTTCTTTACCATTAAGTTAGACAGTGATGGATTTTTAAATTAAAAGATCACTTGAAATAATAACTTGTTTGTCGTTCTACTACCTATTCTATGCTATATGCCGGCCGATCTCTTGTTACATTATATATAATATATCCTGTACTCTCCAAATTTAGCCTGACTAATCTTGGCTACGAATTGCACAGATCGATGCGGCCTTAAGGATTATCCGCTAACTACTGTTCACATTGTTGTAGCATATTACCAGTACTAGTGCTATATAGTATATTACCAGTCCTGCAACATTGCTTTGACGTTTTAACCTGATATTACAATATTAATAATGACCTCTACTAAGGAATAACATGGATAGTTTATGACTATAAATACCACTTCCCCATTCTCTAGAATTCTCGTTGCTGTTGATAGTTCAGATTATTCAATGAAAGCATTTGAATACGCCATACAATTAACCCGAGCAGTGAACGCCACAGCATTTGTAATTCATGTTGTTCAGAATCCTGCTATGACTGCTGATACTTCAGTGTCTGTTTCTGAACTCAAAACATCATTTAAAAACCAAGGAAACAAACTATTGACTTCCCTCTCTAACATAGCCGAAGCAAAATTCGGGATGAAAGTGGAAACTATTTTGGAAGAGGGTGATCCCACAAAGGTTATTTTATACACAGCAAAGAAATTCAATATAAATATGATTGTAATTGGAAGCAGGGGATTAAGCCAAATTAAGGAGCTTTTTCTTGGCAGTGTATCACACAGTCTGATTAAACATGCAGATATTCCAGTCTTAGTGATTAAATGATAAGAGATTTGATTTAATATAGGAAGGGCAAATAGCAGCCTGGCCTGTGATACAATATCATTCATTGAGCTGCTACACTATTGGCTGTTTTGATATAGTGATGATTATGCTTATCATCTTTGATCTCTCTGGAAGATATTTTCTTCTCTAGTTGTGTTATATATCGATAGTTATGTTCTCTTGTTTGCATTCTTTTGCAAACTTGCTATCTACTTCTATTGGTCCAGAGCAATACAGAAGACAGAAACTTATGATTTGTACTTCTATGTCAGTTAAATCAAACTCTGTCATTCCTTATCTACCTATAACTCCAGGTATGTTTTCTAACAGCCACCGAATTTAACTATGGAGCATTTAAAGATTTATAGGAGATGAAATTTAAGAAATCTATTCTAAAAGTGATCCTATATGCGCAAAATCAGTCACATATTAGGTTATATGGTATAACGATGACACTATTTTTCTTTGTTATAGTTCAATCTTGTTTCCTTGCATCGGAGGCGAATAGCTTAGGCGAGAATAATGCGAGTTCAAACTTATTATCTTCCTTGCCTAAACAGGGCCCGATAAAGAAACTTACATCCGCGCTTGATATCACAAATCCATCTGTTAATTCTACGCCATTGCAACAAATGCCATCTAATATGCAAGAAATTAGAGATGTTGTCAATGCAACAGCTATTGATATTCGTAATACAATTAAGAAGATTATTAGCGACATACGCAACGATTTACAACAAATTGGAATTACATTCGGAGAGATAGGATCTATAATTGTAGCACTGGTCGTGATAATTACTTTGATTAGACGTCCTTGGTTGGGTATAGATAAGGCATATTCACCACTGGTTAGAAGGATTCAATTGGTAGCATATGATATCAATGACTCTCGCATTCCTTTTGACTTGAGCACATTTAAGATAAGTTATACCATCAATACCGTGGTAGTTAGAAACATAGGATTCAATGCTGCGAAGAATTGCAAAGGCGTATTAAAAATTGGCAATGATGAAGTAAAAGTGTATTGATATGGATTCCTGCAGCCATCCCAGGTGGAGGGAATGACGATTAACCCACACTCCATAGAATACCTAGATTTGTTTGCAATAATTGAGGGGGATGTCTTAGAAGTGTCTGAAAATATTTCCAAATTAAAAAGTTATGTAAACAATGACCCATCTCTCAATCAAGCCCTCAGCGCTAGAATAGATATGATCTCTGACAAATATAAATCTGCAAAAGACATACCTCAAATAATTATACAACATACAAAGGATGGCTGGATGATTCGTAGAGAAAAACCATATTACTATAAGACAATAGAAGTCATGGACAGGCAGTCAATTATGGTAGAGAGCAATATTCCTACTGAACGAACTAAAGAAATAACTAAGGTCATAGTAACTTCGGAAAATGCTAATAGACTACAAAAGCATATAACTATCCTAACCAATCCTTCTGATCCTATAGGAGCTGCGATAAAATTTTAATTGTTATTTGTATTTGCTAACTGTTCAAAACCGGCTAAATTCGATTTCTTAATAATAAAAAGTTAGTTTGCCGCATATTTATGCATATCCTTAACGTCATAGTAGCGAATAATCTATGAGAAGTATTTTCCAGCTATGGTAAAAAAACATAATGATGCGATATATGGTATTGACTATGAATTCTTTGTGTTGTCATTGTTTAATTAAACTTAAATAACAATGGGTTAACAATCATCTCTTCCTCTTATGTCTGGAGATATATCCGCGACTTTATTAATTATATCTGCTTTTTTATTATTAGTTTCTGCTATCCAACGCTACGCGAATAACCTTATCATCCCGGGTGTAACGATCATGATGTTCATCGGAGCCGTTTCAGTAATCGTTCCGTTATATAGTTCAGATTTTAAGAGTGTCTATGACTCCATAGTAGAAAAAGCTCCTGATTTGATATTACTGGTTATTATTCCACTTTTAATTTTTGAGTCCGCGCGAAAATTAAGGCTAAAAGAAATTAAAAGTCAAATAACACCAATTGGATTCTATGCTACAGCTGGCGTCATCTTCACAATATTTCTCGTAGGAGTAGTCATAACTATTATTTTCAAAGTTCCAATTATCAATGGATTGCTTTTTGGATCTATAGTGGCTGCTACAGATGCAGCTGCTGTAGCTGCTGTATTCAAGAGATTTCCAATACCCCACAGACTTAATTTAATTATAGAAGGTGAGTCACTCTTCAACGATGCCACAGGCGTAATTTCTTTTAATGTTATAAAAGGAATAATCTTTTCTAATGTTGCATTTTCATTATTAGACACTTCTGTTTTATTTATTTGGTCGATGCTGGGAGCAGTTGCTCTTGGAAGTGCTATCGGATATGTTGGAGGCAGGGTAATAAATAGATGGCAAACCGACGATTATGTAAATTTCACTTTTTCAATTGCTCTAGCAATCGGAGGATATATCATAGGGGATCATGTTCTGCATGTTTCTGGCGTAGTTACAACTGTTTTTATAGCTTTACTAATGTTAAGAACACAGAAAGAAACCATTACAAGAGTTGGACAGCTATTTCATGTATACTGGGATTATTTAGGATTTATTACAAATAGTTTCTTATTTTTTCTAGTTGGGATTCCAGTGTTATCTTTGTTCTTATTGCAATCTAGTGCGTCATTGAGCTTGATATTAATAGCCCCATTTACAATAGTAATGGCATCAAGGGTAGTTGTAGTCTATGGAGGAAGTATAATGTTACGTATAGCTAGAGTTCGTTTACCGCTTGAATGGCAAAAGATTCTCATCTGGGGTGGGCTGAGGGGAGGGATTTGCATAGCATTGGTATTATCTCTCCCGGCGGAATATGAATTTAAAAACCTATTTGCTACTCTAACAATTTCGTTAATTGCAGTCAATCTCGTCATAAATCCAATTCTTTTAGGTCGATATCTAAAGAAATCCAAGGTTCCAGCTGATTAGCACTTCAGCCGATTATGAGTACACGGATACCTAACAGGAGATAGTGAAATTGCTAATGCATTAAACGCTCAAAATACAATCTGAGAATACATGGAATATGTTTACTTGTGTGTCTAGTTGTTTATACCAGCCTTGACATTGTACTTCTTAATTCCAACTGATGGTAATATAAACAAAAAGCTAAGTATTCCTCCAACTAACCATGCAATTGTGTAGCCTACGTAGTGAACAACAAGCGAAAATAATATTGGAACCCAAAATGCACCAAACAAAGATAAACCATTAACCCAGCTTATAGCTAAGGTATCAAACGAGCTTGTTGCTTCTATGCTGTTATCTTCATTTTTCATCATTTTCATCCTTCCTTTTTTGTATGTTATATTAGATGAAGCATACGCTATAGTAAAAACTGCAGCTGAAAACACTCCTACTAAAACATTTGAGACTCCAGCTATGTAAAGCCCTAAAGAAGTTCCTGTCGTAAAGGCAATTCCTGCTACACCTGCTGACATTAGTAGGCCACATACAAACAAAAGTTTCCCTATATTTTTTGTCTTATCATATATCCTTCCAAAAATAGGTGCCGATATAACACCAGACATTAAACCCAAACCAGCGATAAGACCAGCAATTGGAGGACTTATTCTGACATAATCCTCTAAATAAAATACTATGAACGTCAGGGATAAACCCCATGCTATTTGTGCCCCAAGCAATATTAATCCGAACATAAATAGAGCTTTGTCAAATAACACTCTGCGAATGTCTGATTTCTTGATTTGGTAATGCTTTTGTTTGTTGGGTATTTGTTGCTGTATTTGTTTCTGATGCTGCTTCTCCTCTTTTTCTTTATCATTACTCTCTTCTTGGCGTGGTAAGAAAGCAATTAAGAACATACTGCTGATTAGCCCAAGGACACCACTTAACAGTAGGCTTTGCCTCCATCCTATTATTTCTGCAAGAATTATCCATCCAAAGATTCCTATAATCCCTCCTATCGAATGAGCTGAGTTTAATAATGCTACTGCAAATCCTTCTTTTCCTCTTCCTAAGCACTTCGTAATCAAGGTTACACTTGAACCAAAAAATAATGCCATACCAAGGCCAACCACAAATCGCAGAATTTCCATTTGTTGTAACTGAGAAGATAAACCGCACAGGAGTGCTGCTGACGAAGCTATTGTTATTCCATATATTGCAGTTCTTCTAGAACCCTGTATAGCAGCAAGGATTCCACCAGGTACCTGAAACAAGCCTATACCTACCAAGAAGCTTGTAGTAAGCAATCCTAGCAAAGAGACATCTTGCTTGAAGTCTGAAGCTATGAGTGAAAATATTGCAGCAATATTAAACCAATTTATTGCGTAAATTACTCTTGCAAGTAATAAACTGGAAACTGCCCAAGAATTGATTTTATTCAAAGTTTTTCATCTTCTCTTAAGTGATGGTATTGAAATAAAGTATACCTGCCAAACGTAGGTTAAATTAAGCTTATTATTATCGAAGCAATAGAACTATTATTCCACCTAATCTCATAGGTCCGTTTATAGAAATGTCTGCAAAGCTGCTGTTGAGGTTGTATCAAACACTCAAAATACAAATCGTTGTGAGCTCAGAGATATTTAACAGGTTAGGTTAGTTGTGGAACTCTTGCCTCTTTATTTACACCTGTGTAGATGTATGGCTTATGTATATGCTGTCCAACCCCGACTAAATACCTTAATTAGAACAGTTCACCTTCATACTCCAAATCACTAAGATCTAGAGTATTGCTATAGCCACTTTCTTTTAGTTGATCAATTGTCTTGGAAGAAAAGTCAAATATTTTATTTGATATAGTGTATTCATCATTTTTGCGATTTACTCTTACTATTTTACCTATTTCATATTGTCCTACTAGGATATCTGAATATGTTCTAGATCTAATTGCTAGACCATGATTCATAGTCTTTCTGTTCAATACGCTATTTATGAGATCATCTTTTGCACCATTATCTTTTGCAATCTTGATTAACTCTCTTGCTAAATCCACGTAGTCTGATACCAATAGTAGAGCTTGCTGATCACTATAAGTTCTATCTGAATAAGTTATGTCTTCTCTTCTATTTATAACACCATCACGGTCCCAGGGAATTGTGTCTTGCTTAGTTGGATGAACATTGATTATGCCAATATTCAACCTTGGAACGGTGTGTTTGAAACCCTTCCTCTTAAGCCAATATTGCCGGTGAAGTATAACAACTTGCGTGAGAGGAGTATTGCTCATTATTCCGCCATCCCAAAAGTATCGAATATTCTTCTCATAGCTAGAGGTATAGTCATTATAGCTTTCAACTTCTAAAGGGGTATAGCCAAAATTAAGTGGTACTGATGCACTTGCAATAACTTGATCAGCTGTAATTCCATCATTGTACTTTATTGTATGTGCGAATCCAACTTCTTTACCATCTTTAACAATATATTTTCCATACTCTGATTTTCTCGAACCATCTTCCTTTTCGTAGCTATCAAATGTTACAGTATTTCCTTCTGCTACATCAACAGTAACTAGGATGAGTCTCGGTTGAGTCAATGAAGCTTTTCCGTCGAAAGTTGTTGCTATTGGAAATTTTGCGAATCTTTCTAAACTTCTCTTTAAGGGACCACTATCAAAGCGATACCATATATTTTGAGGATCAAAAAATTTAGTATCCAGCTGTGGCATCAAAAAAGAGAAAGCAGTCGGTACTCCTGTAACTGAAAACTCCTTTGCTGTATAATACCGTCTAGCAGCCTCTCCTGTGGCTATACCGCGGTTAACGTTGTTATGAAGGTAATCCCACCAATCTGTAAAACCTGGAATATGATCCAATGATGACTCTTTTGATAAATACTCCCAGAATTCGTTGAGTCTTTCTGCAGAGCCTTCCCATGTATTATTTTCTACCACATAGCTTACAAGTACTGCAGAATTTATTGCGCCAATAGAAGTTCCAGCAACAATATCTAATATTGGTTTATCTTTAAGTCCTCTTTCCTTATCAGCTTTGGTGACCATTTCATACAATGCCTTGTATGCTCCTGCTTCATATGCTCCAAGTGAACCGCCACCTTGTAAGACTAATACTCTTTGGAAATTCGGGACCTGCTCCATGTCTATAATCTAAATAAGTCGAAGAAGGTATTATTATGTTTTGACTATACTATTACATGTTGTTGATGCCTTGTTCATTATGTTTATCTCCAGAAATTATAAATGCTTCAGCTCACGCCTTTTAACATAACAAGCCAAGGATCCAAAATGGCTTATCTCGTAAAAGCCAATGGCTTAAATGAAGTTGCATCTGTAGCTTTAGGATATACTCTAGGCAGTAGTATAATTTTGCTATCGCGATAGTTCACTAGAGTGTACATTTACATACACAAGATCTTGACGACATGTACTAGAAGCAAGGAGAGAGACACACAGCGAAAGCGAGAACGAATTAACCTTCAAGCAAGTCTCAGTATCAAAAGTCCCCTTGGCAGTATATAACAACGAGTAGTTATAGTATTATCACTGCAAATAAAGGAGTGCAACCACCGAAAATAATGTAAGCGAATTCGTTAGAAAAAAATGGAATGAATCTGTTGAATCTACTGCTTTAGTATCCAAGCATGACGATCAAGGGTTTTAAGATAAACTTACTGAGTGGCGTTAGTCATATTGCCGCCTCCGGAACTAGTATTATTTAATTGTTGTATCTTGCCGATAGAAACGCCAGTAGCTGGGTTAGTTACCTTAGACACTTTTATCCCTGTACTGTTAACGCCAGTATTATTGGTCATGTTGGTTTGTGCATTTGCTTCCTTAACAGTATAGACTGCTGCTGTAGCTACTGCAGTCAATAAAGTTACCGCTGTTACTATGAAGATCATTTGTTTTTGCATTAGATTGGCTATGTTAGAACAGTATATATGGGTTTTCTAATCGGCTGAGCTAGCTTCAAGCCAAACAAAATACAAGATATAATAATATTTGCCAGGAGATTTTCATTTGGTCGGATCAGAGTCCTCAATGGGTGTATCACTACATTAGTTCGACTACTGATACCGCATGTATGACAAAAACTATCGCAAAAAAAGTAAAATAGTAGCTTAAAGATCAAGCATGTCAGTATAAAATATCATCCAATTTATGATGGAAAGCTTGATAATGCTTGCTAAAAATTTTGAATACAGATTATAAACTATGGAATTGCCAATGAGTTTTTAAAAAGAAGATTATGAAGATCATAGAGAAATCTATCGTTTGGTGGTAATGTTAGTGTTCCCAGATTAGGCCTATGAGAATAAATTCACAAAAGATGTCTTCTCTACTAGATCTCTAGCTCTTTTCGGCAATCTTTCAATATCCACATTGTTATCACGTTGCTTGGCTATGATTATTTGATTTAGTGGTTGACCCTTTGCAGGATACCAATTCAGTAGCTTATTTTGTCTATCCCATTGTATTTCTTTACTTGTTGCCCACACTCTAAATTCTGGCGAATAGTGGAAATCATATGGAATATGCATAACTGTGGGTGCATCTACTACACTTCCTTCAAGAATTAATGTAGCATATGAGGATTTTATGTCGAAAAATAGTAATACAGGTTTGGCGGAACTGCATAGAGGATAAGGACGAGCCAACACGTCTATATTTCTTGGGCTTCTGTCTGGTCCAAGCAAGGAGAAGTTTTCAAGGTTCCAATTATCCTTGCCATCCTTAGTGTTATAGAGGTCGTAGTTCCAATACGTAGAGTTAAGAAGAAATGTTTCAATTTGCTTATAATGAAGGTCGATGTAATCACGAATTAGCTCTGCATCTTGGACTCCGCCAAACTCAGTTATAAACGGTACAAGTTCACGCTTTTCAGCAGCTTTGACTAATTGAGAAAAGATGTCGCCCCATTGATGAGCATATCTGTACATGTTATCGGGTATCTTCAAAAATGATTGGGTGATGGCTATAGGATCATAATAATGAAATGAGAATACACCTCGCTGTCTTATCTTATCAAGTGACATACTGTCAGAAGGAAGATAGCTAACTATTTGTTGTCCTGCCTGAGGATCTATA
>JBKOWU010000091.1:0-5105 GCA_046724555.1 Thermoproteota archaeon
TTAGTACTGCTAGGAGTACTATTACTGTCGCTAGCAGAGATCATAGATTCATTCTGTATATCATTATTAATTTGATCTTTTATTGTATTCGTTGGAGGCAAAAATGGAAACGACTGCTGCTGTTGCTGACTATGTGCTAAGGTCGGAACAAGCGGATAAAGAATAATTATGAAAATCATGCTAATGGTAATCGTGACACTAGAAAAACTTTTCAGCATAGACAACGAATCAAAGATATGGCAATATTTTAATTTAAGTTAACTATGTTAAATCCCGAAGAAGCTCAGCCACAATATCTTTTGTATTTTTTCTTAGCTGGTGATCTTCTATTGCCTTCCCCATACATCTATCACATTCTTTTATATAAGAGAAGTTTAGCAGATTCTGTTCTAACTTCGTCTACTTTTTCAAAATCAGGAGTTAACGCCCTTTCCTTATTTGAAAATAAGGGTTGTAACTTCCTTTTCCATGAGTATAAACTACTACCAAATACTTGTAGCCAAGATTTGACATCCATGTTACAAGCGTCTTTTCAGATTTTACCTTTCCCTTCCAAGGAAGCTTTACAGGGTGGTCGCTAAAATATTGTATCACGGCAGTCACTGCTATCTCTGAAGTGGTAAAACTTTAGTGCCAACCTAAATGCATTCAAATATGTCATTATAGGACGTTGACTCTTTGTCTAATGTACCATCATTATCTACAGCAGTTCTCAATGCAGTGATTAATTTATCAAATTTGTCAGGATTGATAGCAATTTTTCCGGACTCATGTTCCATTATCATTTTGCAATTCTGCATAGCTTAAGACTTAGCTTGCTTCATCTGCTTGCGAAGAAAAAACAAAGTAACGCTATGATTACTCTGTCAAGTGTCAAACATGTGGTACGTATCATAAAAGGAATTTTTTTGTTTAAGATCTCTTGTTTTTATTTATTTGAGTTATAACATCAAACATATAGTTTTTCATATCTTCGTTTGTTTCTACGCTGCGAAGCTCTTGTATGAGTGGTATTGCTTTCTTGCCATAACCTGCTAATGCCTTGAGACCTTTTTTCTTATTGATAGGATCCGTAGAGAACAATATATCTTTATATATTTTCTTCATTTGCTTTTTTTCTTGTTCTTCCGCTTCTTCTTCCCCCAATGCTTTAATTTAATATTGGTATTGATAACATTAGAAACTTTCTTTCTCTTTCTATTTGTTTTATAACAGCTACAAAATATATATACAATACTAGTTACTGCTTTGTCGTATTTATTTTCAAAAAACTTGATTTGTTGTTACTTCTTCAGTTTGCTCTTCTTGCTCTTCCTCTAACTGATCTCCGTCTTCATCGTCATAGTCAGGTTCCTTTGATTCTTCTTTGTCATCACATTCATTTGTATTGCTGGAAGATGATCGTTTTAGCTTCCCATCGGGCTTATTAGATACAAATCTAATAGCATCATCAACCACTGTGGCATTAGTTAATAGATCAAGCTTTATAGAATAACACTCTTTAGCTAATGATAATACTTGTATCTTTTCTCTTTTATCTCCTGAATTTTGTGCTGTATTCCATGCTTCTCTTGTTATTGCAGTCAAGCCAACTAAACATTTCTCATACTCTTCTGGTAGTCTTTTGTCAATGTATTTTTTGATGTTGCTTTTGGCTTGATCTCTCAAATATGATATGTCTCTATCAACAGTGGCTAATCCAACTTGTAGCACTTGTGATATCTCTCTTTGGCTATATCCTTTGCTGCAAAGCTCTTGTACTTTGTTTATTCGCCGCTATCAACATAACGGTAAAACTTCAACGCTAGTCTAAATGCATCAAGTATATCGTTATATGACGTTGACTCTTTGTCGAGTGTTCCATCATTATCATCAGTGCAACGACCATAACTAGATATAAATATAGAATGACAAATTGTGACATTTTATCAAGTAGCATCTATTTGAACCTCTGCTGCATACTCTCTAGAGACTCAGCTATGAAGTGAGAAACGACTGGAGGTTTATTGCCAATATGAAATGACAATACCCTATCTTCAACTAATCGATCCGCAATCGTTATGCGCTCATGTTGTCTTAAATGTTCAGCCCAAGATTCTATAAGAAAGGATTCAATGAAAACATCCTGATATATATCATGTCTGAAGATTCCCCAAAAAAATGCTCCATCGCGTTTACGAATAGAACCTAAATCCTTCATTGTGAGAGCAAACTCATATTGACGAGTTGGATCAATTTTATATTCTATTTGTACTAACACAGGTCCATGCTCAAGTTCTGGCGCTATTACAAGAGCGGGTTCTGGCCAATGCATAGATGGTGAGACATCTACTTCTCCTCCCCCTCCTGCATGTAGAGGGAACTTTAACTTTGTGATTAATCCTGTTGCTAGCACGATGCCTGTTATTACTAATGCGATCCTAATTCCTAATTTGTCAGCAGTCGCACCCCATAGTATGGTTCCACTCACTATGGTAGCTTGCAAAACTAGCTGATATACAGAGGCCACTCTGGACATCACCCAATTTGGCAAACCACGATATAGGACATAAGTACAACTAGAAAATGCCATAAGCTGAGCAATTCCGGCTAGTACCATTGCAGCATATAATGCAATTAGATTATGTATAGATCCAAGTATCATGTATGAAACAGAGAAAATAGCTGTTGCAATAACAACCAAATTATCAGGAGATATTTTCTTAATTGCTCTTGGTACAATTATAATCCCACCTATGATTGCACCCACACCAAAAAGCCCAAACAAAATCCCATAGCCACTAGAATCTAATCTCAATGTGAAACGCGATAATGACGGAAGTAATGCTGGAAGTGCACTTGACGATATTGCAAAAGCAGTAGCTCTAACAAATACACCATGTATTGAGGGGCTATTTCTGACATATCGCAATCCCGCTCGCATAGCACCAAACATCCTTTCAGCAGGAAGTCGACTAGTTTCTTCTGTCTGTTTGCTGCTGCTCTTAATACGCAGAAGAACTATTACAATTCCAGCAAACGACAAGGAGTTAAGTACAAAAACTGCTGCAGGTCCTATGGCTGCTACTATGATACCACCTATTGCAGGTCCTATTCCTCGACCTATATTTAGTGCTACACCATTCAATGTTATGGCACTTCTAATCTCGCTACGAGGAACTGTTCCAAGCAAAAATGGAGAAAATGCAGGTGTACTTATTGCTTCTCCTAGTCCAAGTAGGAATATTAGAACTAAAAGAATTGCTGGAGAAATAAAACCTGCGAGTGTTACTATGGCTAGTATTAGCGCTATTGCAAGCATCCAGCTCTGGCTAACAATTAGAAGTTTTCGCCGATCGACTATATCAGCAAGTGCTCCTGCTGGAAGAGCTAAGGCAGTAATGGAGAGGCTATCAGAAGCCCATGTAAGTGCTACAATAAGAGAAGATGCGACAAGTGAAGTCATAAGCCATGACTCTCCTACGGCTTCCATCAGGCTTCCGATATTTGACGCAATAGCAGCAAGCCATATAGCTCTAAACGCATTGTATTTTAACGGCGATAATCCTGAAGAAGAGCCTCCACTGCTACCACTATTACCATCTGGATGATTAGCCTTTTTCCTTAGCCGCATTTTCAGTACCAGGTATGATTAGCTTTGTATTATTCTTGCATTATATTAATTCCACATTCAACTGATAACTGTAAAACAATGATAATGCTAACTGCTGTATATCATGCTGGTATGATATGACAGATCCTAAGGTATCCTAGTTATGCAGGTCTTGATCTAATAACAATGCAATATTGACAGTACAACAATCTATAGTTTTACTATTATTTCTTATGAAGTCATTACTATTAGTAGTTATTCATTATAGCAAGTCTTATAATCACGAATAAAGCGCTGCTTTATATCATCTGTGAGATCTTCGAGTTCTTGACTTGATACTGGTTTGGTTTTATTGCTGCTACTGCTCTGATCGTTACTGACTATGCCAATATCGTTATCATTCTTGATTCCAAGTGAACCCAGTTCATTAAACCACCAATTTACCTTTCCTGATTGTTCATTATCCTTTATACTATAAGATCGCTTGTCGTCGTTGTTATTATTGTAGTTTTCTTCTTCAATCTCATTGCTTTTCGTGGGTATCTAACTTTCCCACCGTTAAAACGATATACAATTCAATACTCATCTCAACTTGCGAGATGATATACTTAAAGCTTGCAACAAAAATAGTTGACTAGATGGCTGCATTGTATTCCGTAGCGTTCCTACTGATTCTTAAATTGGTTACAATAGATCAAAAGTCATATTAGAACAGTTATGCAGGTGATTTTGTCCTTGTGGAAAAAAGAGACCACCACTCTACACATACCACAAGGACACTACATCTGTGAGCATGACCCCCTTGTGGTTCATATCATACGGTATGGATCATAAGGGGTTTTATAACCATTATTATTAATCTATTGTGTCAACAAGTCCTCAGCGTATCTACTACGGCTATGACCAAATTAATTTGTCTAAATTTTACTCGACTTTCTATTAGGCCAAAAAATATAGTTAGTTGCTTATTGCAGTTCTCATATTGTATTTCTTGAACTTGTCGTCTTCAGCCTGAGTCTTTGCCAACTCTCTTTTTGAGCGTTTCATCCCGCTAATGATCCTTGATGTTTGGCCTACCCTTTCCAAAATGAATCTGCTTCATCTGGTTTTTACATATAGGACAGTTAAACGCTAGCGATGTCATTGATATTATCATCATGCAAACGTCTATAACATATACTAGTTATATTATCTTGTACAGAAGTTGAATTTTTTACAGTACCATTCATATTAATTTATCAACTAATTAGAGCAACACATTATTATTCGCTTTCAATGAACGATCTATCAAGTATACTCATGGGAATTAGACGATCATGTTATTAAAACAAAATCAACAAATAGCATAGCATAAAATAGTAATACAATTCACATTTATTGTTTATTAACTACTTATTCAATCTCATTGAATGCTTGACAATTTGGACATTGGAATACTGCATCTGAGGCTATCTGACTTTGAGAAACATTTTGAGCAATAATGTTGTCACATCTACCACAAATATAATCTATA
>JBKOWU010000145.1:0-2645 GCA_046724555.1 Thermoproteota archaeon
AATGGTTAAGCAGTCATGGGGTATTCCACTCAACACACCTTCAAGCAACTTTAGACGCTCTCCTTTAATAGGTATGACAATAGCTATTTTTCTTTCAATTTCGGAGATCTCCTCATTTCCAACACTTCTAATGGTTTCAGACGTTATCCTACCATCATTAAAGCCTGAATCCAATTCATATACTCGCTGGACTCCATGTAGGCTTATAGCTCCAAACCTTTCAGTGTATCTTGGCAGGTCGAGTTTCATACATGTTAGAATGACTAACTGTTTATAATGCTTTTACTCCTGATTTTATAGCATAACTAAAAACTATCAAAATGATATAAAAATTATCTTACAAATGTGGAACAAATTAAAAAGGTAAAAAATTTGCTTTTTTATTCTTTATCTATGAACTCATCATAATGCGGTGGTTCTGGATTTAGGCCCTTTCGCTTTCTAATTTCAGCAACTAGATTTCTAAAGATTGACTGAGGGACAGCCTGCCATGTCTTAAAATAGGTATTCCACATAGCCTTACCTGCTGTTCCTCCACGCATAATTTCTGAAAGATCAAATGTCTCTGAAGCCGGCAATTCACCTTGTATAATTGAGATCAAGCCTTTCTGTTCTACGTTCAGTAATTTGCCTCTCTTGCCAGACAGTATACCAGCTACAGTACCTATTTGTTCCTGTGGACATTTAATTTCTATACCTAATATAGGCTCAAGTAAAACTGCATCTGCGATCAGCATAGAACCTAGCATAGATCTCCTTGTTGCAGGCATTAGCTGTGCTAGACCTCTGTGTGCTGGATCCTCGTGTGGAACAAAGTGATGCAAAATAAACTTGATACCTCTTACAGACTCATGAGCAATCGGACCAGAATGTACTACATCGTCAAAACCTGATCTAATGGAGTCTAGCGATTCTTGTATGAATTGAACTCCTTTTGTCTCATCAATTAGCACATTACCTCCGACGTCTATTGCGGCAACACTTTTTGCTTCATCTGCATTCCAGCCCTTTCCTCTGAGAATCTTTGCCATTTCCTTCTTGTCCATGTCTTCTCTAATATGACCAGTTTTTATAACCTCAATTATATCGTCTGTAAGAGGTTCTACTCGCATGAAAATTTTGTTGTGCTTATTAGGTGATTTACTCATGATTGGACCAGCCTTAGTACGAATAGTTTCTCTATAGTTGATTAGAGGCTGGCTGGTAATAATATTAAGACCTGCCTCCTGTAGTAGAGATGAGGCAATTTCAAGATGAAGTACGCCCATTCCTGCCATAAGTGTTTCGCCTGTTTCCTCGTTGATCTTAACGATCAGATTAGGATCTTCTACCGTA
Source organism: Thermoproteota archaeon (assembly GCA_046724555.1). GTDB lineage: Archaea > Thermoproteota > Nitrososphaeria > Nitrososphaerales > Nitrososphaeraceae > JAFAQB01. The sequence goes on from JBKOWU010000145.1 coordinate 1,336, forward strand.
ATTCTACGTAATGCCTCTACAAGTTTAGGCAAATCTTTAGGATGCTTTGGTTCTACTGCAATTGTAACTACAGGTTCTGAAACATATTTGATTGATTCAAAAGGTAGAATACTTTTTACAGTTGAAATTGTTTCGCCTGCAACAGCATAGTCCAGTCCAAGCAGTGCAGGAATGTTACCTGTAGGTAACATACTTACCACTTCCCTTGTATTGCCCATGTAGATATTTACTGACTGAACCTTTCCTGGTCTCTTTGCATCAATTAAGTAAACTTCATCACCATCTTTAATAGTTCCAGAGAAAAGCCTACCGGTTGCAACTCTGCCTGCCTGAGGATCAACATTGATTGTAGTAACCATCATCACTCCCGGACCATTCTCATCGCATGCCAAAAGTGATCTTCCAATATCAGATTCTAAATCACCAGGCCAGATCTTGGGAATCCTGTATTTTTGGGCGACATGCGGTGGAGGATGATGTTGTACAACCATGCCTAATACTGCCTCATGCAACGGCGCTTTCTCTGCAAGTGATTCTATATGCCTGGGATCGTCAGAAGTATAAGCGTCGTAAACATCCTTGAAACTGACACCTCGTTTCTGAGCAACTTTGAAGTTAAAACCCCACCTATCTTTTGCAGAGCCGAAAGCAACACTATTTCCCTGTATGCTAACTTTCCATTTTTCTTTGAGTTCTGATTCAGCATAAATGTCGATAAGTCGATTGAATTCAGCAATTATGTTCGAAAGCCACTTTTGCATAGCTTGCGGATCTAATCTCAGCTCTTTTACTAGCCTGTCAATTTTATTAATATATAGAACAGGTCTAACCCGCTCCTCTAAAGCCTGTCTTGTTACCGTCTCAGTCTGAGTCATGATTCCTTCAACAGAATCAGAAACAACTACTACACCGTCAATTGCTCTAAGAGCGCGAGTAACTCTACCTGTAAAGTCAATGTGACCAGGCGTATCAATCATATTAATTACGTATTCCTTACCTTCATTTTCATAAAAGAGCGTAACATTAGCCCCACGAATAGTCATTTGTCTGTTTTGCTCAAGCTTCATCGAATCAAGTGCTAGAGCCTGACCTGCGACTGAGGGTGAGATAATTCCAGACGCAGCTAAAAGACTATCGCTCATAGTAGTCTTGCCGTGATCGACGTGGGCAATAACGCCGAAATTACGTATTTGGTCCTTATTACCTATAATTCTTAAAATATCTTGAGTTGATTTGAATTTTGGCATGTACTCAAACGACAAAAATTCGGTGCAGGACTATTAAATGTTCCTTACATCATAATTAAGCTA
>JBKOWU010000278.1:0-7161 GCA_046724555.1 Thermoproteota archaeon
CATTTCGTTTCTAAACGATCATATTAATTACCCATTAAGAATTATTTAAGAGATAAATGAAAGAGACAGTTCTCTGGTTACTAAAAGGATCAGAAGCAGTAACAATACCCGATAAATGCATATTGTTTATTGCAAAGATTACTTATTTAGGTTTAAGAATTACTCTCGGAATAACATTAGGAAAGGAAAGGAGGGCTCAGCTGTATAACAAACGTGATCTTGATTATGGAATGTTCTGGTATCAATGTTACAATATTCTGAAACGTAATAATAAAAAAACATTTTTAAAATTCAAAATACCAAAACACAATTTGGAATTTTATTTTCAGAATAATAAAGATGATTTTAAAGGTATAACAATGCGTGAAAATAACATAATAGAGCTTTTTCGTCCAAGACAAGGGGACACAGTTGTAGATGTTGGTGCACACATTGGAAAATACTCTATAATAGCTTCAAAATATGTTGGTCAAAATGGAAAAGTCATAGCTATTGAAGCTCATCCGGGAAATCTTGAAGTATTAAAGCGTAATATCAAACTAAATGGATTAACTAACATTATTGCATTAAACTATGCGGTATATTCAAAAGAAACAAAGATTAAACTTTATTTACCTGGCGAAGAGTCACATTATACCATATATAATACTGTAATGAGCAGTAGACAAAATGCTAGAGAAGATAAATTCGTAGAAGTAAATGCCAATACATTAGATAACCTACTCGAACAAAATGGAATTAGCCATGAGGTTGATTGGATGAAAATTGATGTTGAAGGAGCTGAACTTGAAGTACTAAAGGGAGCTTCTAACATACTATCGAAAAGCAAGAATATTGCGATTCTTCTAGAAGTTCACAATATAGAAAACGGTAAAAATCTTTATGGACCAATCATGGATCTTTTGGAGAAACATAATTTCGAGGTAGAATTTGAACATACATACGACAGTGGAGAAAAACATGTTATTTTACATAAACAAGCGTAAGTATTTTAAATTAACATTATAATTATTTAAAAGATACTCTCTGTTGTCATTATAATATCCAGCTAATTTTGTCAACACGGTATGATAACCAGGGCTTTTAATAATTAACATATCGAATACAACAATAATTCATCTGAAGTAATTTGATTGCTATATAGCACAAGTTTATCGAAATGTACATGTGGAATGAAATGAATATTGTTATTGTCTTTTCATATTTCTAATATTCTATTGATGTATATAAATAACCACTTTATTGGTAGTATATGAATTAGCATCAAAAGTTAACACTTTATCTGCACCATACAAGTATTTCTTAATTGATTTGTCTACCATATTATGACTTAGCCTACCTATCAAAACTGGATCAGATACCAAAAGAACTTTTTTAGTTTTAACTGAGACTGGACTATCATAATAGTCAATACTATCATAATGCAGATTAAATACGTAGAAAGGTATCCAAGAGTAAAATGGATTGGAGATAAGAGTAAATTTACTATTATCGTTATTGTTATCTGATTTTTTATTCTTCTCATTATCTTGCAGGTATTTAACTATAAATGCAGATGCTTCAAAGTATGGGATATTTGTATCTGTTTTTTCAGATATTAGCTTTGTGGTACTTATGATCCCAAAAGCTGCTATTGCCAAGATTACAATGATCGGAAGTATTTGCTGAATATTCTTCTCATTCTCATTTTCATTTTTCTTCTTGATGGCAATATTTGGTAAATCAACTATCATTTTAGCAGCGGCAATACACAACGCCGGGAATACAGGAATAAAATGCCAGTAGGATACAAAGCCTATAACATAAAGAAATACTATAAAAGGAATTACCCATAATAAGATTAACAGGTCCCTTTTAATTACCACTGAAAATATAAAACCTGCGAAACCAATACTTATGAAAACTGGATCTATATTCAAAAAATCGTATTTTATAGAAGAAAAAAATGATTGCACAATTCTATGAGTCTGAAAAAATATTCCTTTAGACCATAGACTAAAATGACCATAATACAATGAATACACTGGCCAAATTAACGGTATTGAGAGTACTGGACCTAACCAAGACACAATTGTCTTGAACTTTATCTTATTCATGTGACTAACAGTAGTGAACATAAGATAACCCACTACAGGTATGAACGTAAAAGCAGGTATTTTTGTAAATATAGTCAACCCGAGAAAAATACCTGACAGCATACTTAAAATTAAAATATTTCTTCTATTTTTATCAACATTATTCGTTCTATCCCCTTCTTTTACCGATGCTTTTTTTGTATATGTTGCAAACAGTATTGAAGATAAAAGGAAAGGAAGTTGTATGGACTCTAGCCATATTGTTCTAGTCATCAATGTTAGTGGCATGACTGCGAAAATAACAGATGCAATAAATGCGATTTTTATATTATATTTAGTTTTGTTGTCATTATTGTTGTTCTTATTGTAATAGCATTCTGCTATTTTATATATAAGGAAAGTATCAATTATGGAAAGTATTCCCATTATCAACTTTGGTACAAGGTACAGCGTCTCGATAGAATGCGTATCTCCTGCAACAGGGCTTAATGAATGAGGATAACCTATAAGCCTAAGTATTCCTCCAAGAAATATCTGCAAAAAATAAGGATGGTCATATAACTGTGATTCTTGTGGTCCTAGATTGGTCAGAATATTCATAGTTCTACGTAGGTAAATGTTTTCATCATAGGATGGATCAACAGGAAATCCAAGTGGATTCCAAAAATGTGTATACGCACATAATATTAATGGTATGGCTAGGAAGAATAGATTTGAGTTTATCATATTCTTTAGGACTGAAGTCATAGTATGCACGCACATTATAGTTTTAATGTCTCATAGCAAGTCTCATATAAATAAGGAAGACCTTAATACAGATGTCAACATAAGGTATAATATATTTTTATACATACATATTTACAATTCCTGATTCTTGATTTTAGTTGTTTTAATAACATATTTAGAGGTTAATAATATCTCATGGGAAATATTATTTGGATATAATGAATCAGTCATTGTATTTTACAGTCATAGAATTTGGATGTAAAGTTATATTAAAGATTCTTGAAAAAATTTCCTCGAGAGGTAGATATCTACAAAGGCTCCAATTCGCATATTCTCAATAGGTAATTCCTGTAGATATGTCAAATATACACATTATTCCAGACCATTTTTGATAACTTGTATAAAGCATCCAGAAGTGGTTCCGATGTACTGTATATAATTAGAGTATGATCTCCTGTCTTTTGGTCTGGCCAATAACCACCTGGGCAGTATCTACAAGCAGCATAGTGAAAGTTATATTGGCTAAGAATTTTAAATCCATTCTTTGGAAACTCTGTTTTATAATAACCTAGCCATCCTAGATGCACTCCTCCATCATTATCTTTATTATTTGCTGCTTGAACAGTAGGAGTATAAAATCCTCCTAGTATCATGTTGCCATTACTTTTTGCAGTTGTTACAGTTAAATTTGCTTTCATCCATACGTATTTTGTATCCATTACTTTGTATTTTCCACTAGGTAGAACTTTTGGTGCTGAACTATTAGTATAATCCATTCTTCCAGTGCTATATACTACTTTCCCAGAGCTATCGATTATATTGATCGTATGTGGATGTGGAGAATCCCATGGTGCATCTGCATCAAGAAACGATATTGCTGTTCCTTGTGCAATCACAAGGTTAGTTGGAAGATAAATTGGATTACTATTACTGAGGTATTTGTGTCCTTCAGTGGCAGAATTTTCATGTGCTTCATTTACTATATACCAAACAAAAGTTCCTACTGATGTTGGCAAAGTTATGGATTGGGATGTATATACTGATTGAGCGCTTGGAATAGTGGTATTATTACTACCTGAGTCAGTCTGCAATGGTGATTTTGTCATTTGTTGTTGTCCTGTATCTGCAATATCTGACATCGAGGCATTTGCAGTAACAACAGCAGGAATTAATGATGATGACATAAGTAGCAATGTTGACAACGTAATTAGCATTATAAAATAATGACAATTGTATGATGATGATGATGTTGTTGTGGTTGTTGTTGTTTCGTCACCTCTTTCACAGTAATTATTTTTATTTGTGAATCCATTAAGGAAATGATAGATAATAATTATGGCTTTTACATTATACCTGTATTTCACTTTGAATACTAACTTATATCGTAATAAAGATAATAAAGATAGCTTAACCATTATATCTATGATCTCAATAAAATCTCGAGTATACAAAAGTTATAGTCGGAGGAAATAAGATATTAAAATATTTGTTAGAATGTACGAATTTCCATATCCAGATGTTGTTCTGACATTAGTTGTGGTTTTAATGCTGTAGCTATGCTTATCGGTAAATAGATTATGGAACCAACGGCGGAAGCTGGGGTAGAGAAAATCCCGGAATCTGTGGTAATTCAGGTATTGGTCCTAATCCAGGAGGTTGCAATTGATCTTGATTTTGGGAGGAAGATGAACTGGATGTCTGTGGCCTAGTTTGTAGAGTTGCTGTTAGATCCATTATCTGTCCATCCCTATTTACTGTAAGCTTGATATTATCTCCTACATTCTTTTGTGATTCGATATAATTTATTATATCATCAATTTGCCTTACAGGATGTCCATCTACAGCAGTTATTATATCACCTGTTTGCTGTGCACTACCACCACTACCATTATTATTATTATCGTCCTGAGTTAACCCTTTGAGACCAGCCATATCAGCCGGACCACCAGACTGTACAGAGCCTACTATTACTCCTTTATAATTTGTAGGTAAACCCATAGCTCTTGTCAAATCAGGGGTTGTTTTCCCACCTGAAATGCCAAGCCATGGATGAGCATAACTACCATTTTTTATTAGCAATGGTACTTCTTTAGCAATTGTATTTGATGGAATTGCAAATCCTACACCCGAGTAAGAACCTGTACTAGAAAATATGGCAGTATTCATTCCTATAACTTCACCTTTTGTATCAAGTAAAGGACCACCAGAATTGCCAGGATTTATTGCAGCATCTGTCTGAATCATATTTGGTACAGAAAATCCAGTATCAGGATTTGGCAATAATCTCCCTTTTTGACTTACTATACCTGTTGTAATAGTTCCACTAAGACCAAATGGGTTGCCAATAGCTATCACTTGTTCTCCAGGTCTAACAGCAGAAGAATTTGCAAGAGGAAGTGGTACGACTTTCTCTTCTGAAAAATCGTCTGTGATTTGCAGTATACCTAGATCTGAGTAAGGATCTTTTCCTACAACGTTTGCAGAATATGTGTTTCCATCTGTAAATGTTACATCTGCTTTCGTTACTCCACTTACGACATGATAATTAGTTACAATGTGACCCTGATTGTCATATACAAATCCAGAACCTAGCGCTGTGCTTCTTCCAGTCGAAGGTACACCATTTAAGATTATTACCTGATTGGGATTGGACTTTGTACTTGTTATTTGGACGACAGAGTTTTCTACTTTCTGGAAAACATCTGGTAGTGATGATACAGAAGACGGTAAAGATGGTGAAGATATTGATTGGGGTGCCAAAGTCGTCTGTGATTGTGCAGTAGCGACGTTTGAGGATAACAATGAATGGACAAATTGCATATACAAGGTATTACTAGTAAGAATAGGAACAGACACTAATATTATAAATGAACTAACTAATAATGTATATATTGTGTTGAGTTTCATAGCCGCCATTTTGAATTATTTTATATTATTATAAAACTTTTCCTTAACTATGATTATAATGCAACTGACTATATAATATGATTATTATCTGGCATTCTATGATAATGAATGTACTTTCAGATCATGTATTATGATGAACGAAAATATAATTTTGTTACAAAAATAATTTAAATAAAGGATTTATCAGTTATCGATATGATCGCTTACTTGTTAAGCAAGAAACGATTAATCATCTTGTTCATATGAAAATGAAAGATAATTCAATGACTTCAATTATTTGTTAATTACATAAAAGTCATAGACTTGTGTTTTTATTTTATTGTTAATGACTTTATTCCGAATACAGTATTCAATCATTGCCCAGAATGCTGGGAATGTTTCAATTAAACCAATAACTAAACACAATACAAGTGTTTGTAGGTGGAACAATATTCTTTTTGGCCAACCAATCTTCGAATAGCGTAAATTCAGGAATAGTCCTACTTGATATGACAGTAGCCACATAACAGAAGTGAATAATAACATTAAGCCAACACCTACTTCCATTGGGCTACCGTTTGTTAATGTATGTACTACTGATTGTGATGATAAGATATCAAACAATTTGTTAAACCAAGTTGATATATCAGCACCAACTGTTTGATTAATATCATGGATTGTTGATGTAGATGAAGATAGCAGTAATGGTATCATTTTTGGAACCTGAAAATATGCGTAAAGGATAATTGAGACAACACCTGATATAAAACCTAGAAAATATGTTGCTAATTTGAAAACCATCTTAAACCTATGTATTAACGGGAAGTTGTTTATATTTTGCATGCTACCTACAACCCACCTCCGTCTTTGCATGAAGTGGTCCTTTATATTGAGTGGAGGTTGCTCAAGGAGTATACCTCCATGCCACCCTAAGGATTTTGGGCCATACTTTTCATAAACTTTATACCCGAAAAGTTGATCCTCTGCTAGAGTTGGCCCAAAGTTCCAGCCAATGGAATCTTCTATATCAGATCGCACTAGAAGGTTGCTTCCATGCATATGCAATGGTGGAGGATTTGTCATTTGGGATACACAATCGTAACATGTAAATGGTCTTACTGACTCAGCAATTGCTGTCAAAAAGTTTGCTGACTCAAACTTCAAAGGATAGAAGATTGGACCTTCAGATGCAACTGCATTACCCTCTCTAATAAATCTAAGAAGTGAAAGAATAGTTTGATTTGTTACATAACTTTCATCATCCATATGGAATACCCAATATTTTGAAGAATTCAATCCAAATTTGCGTCGATGTTCTACAGCGTATTGCAAGGCTCGTCCCTTTTTAATCGCATTTGAAGTGAATTTCTTGTCTACTATAATAACTTCAAAATTATGATTACCACCAAAGCAACTTAATGTTGTAACATCATCCAAGTCGTCACTTACAACTGAGATAAAATAGTTAGAATAT
>JBKOWU010000081.1:0-6897 GCA_046724555.1 Thermoproteota archaeon
TGTAGATAGCATGAGAGATCCTATCATGACCTATATTCGCATGGCCCAGGACCTAGAAAGGCTAGCAGTGGCAACAATAGAACGCCGACAGCCACTTGACCCAAGACTAGTGCATGAAATCAAAGAGCTTAAGGAAGAAGTAGAAAAACACGGCTATGTCTATATCTATGGATATGAACGTCCATTTCGTCTAGTACCTGAAAAATAATGTTCAAGGCTCTTAAGCGATTTGTTGACAGTCAAACGCAGCAACATCAGCAATCACAGACATTCGAACAATTCAAGCACTTACCTTTTTACATCTGGTCGAAGGAAGAGCATCGAAAAGTATATACACAGACTAATGACCGCTGCTGCTTTAATCACGCAATCGGATTACCTCAGAAGGATGGAATTGATAAACCAATATACGACTACGAACAGCTGGTATTCGACTCTCTTATCAAATCTGACAATAATGTTACCACAAATGGTAACGTCAATAGCAACACGAGCACTACCCCTAATCACAAACATCTCTGGATTAAGAAAGCAACTGGTTTAGGCATATCGGAGTTTATGCTTCGGTTTATGGCCTGGCTTTGTCTCAAAGATAATTCTTTGCCAGGCTCGCAAATGTGTATTGTTACAGGCCCTAGGATTGATTTAGCTATTGCTCTTGTTGATAGGTTGAAAAAGCTATTTGCAGGCAAAGGTCTTATCACATTTGACACTAAAGAAACTATAATAGAACTAAATGATGTAAAGATAGAAGCATTTCCATCTCACCATTTAGATGCAATGCGTGGCTTACCCAATGTTTCTTTCATACTATTAGATGAAGCTGATTTCTTTCCTCCAGGGCAGCAGCAAGATGCAAGAGACGTATCCGAGAGGTATATTGCAAAATCAAATCCATATATTGTAATGGTTAGTACACCTAATGCACCAGAGGGACTGTTTGAAAGGATAGAAAAAGAGTCAGAAGATACATGTCTTTACAAGAGGATATTCTTGGACTATACTTATGGTATTGGTAAGATATACACTGCAGAAGAAATTGAAAAAGCTAAACAATCACCATCATTTGAACGAGAGTATAACCTGAAATATCTAGGTAAAATAGGTAATGTATTCCACACAAGAGATATTGAATCAGCAATAGAAAAGGGCAGGAAATACAACCCTGATAATTTCAATCCATATTATTTTACTTCCAGTTCTATGGGTATAGACCCAGCATATGGTAGTTCAGCTTTTGGTATTGTAGTTACTCAATGGGTAGATAATCATATCCAAATATTGCATGCAGAAGAATATCATAGGCCTGATTATAATGAGATGTTATCTTTGGTATACGGATTAATCTCAAGGTATCAGGTCGATAAAATATACATCGATGGTGCTAACCCATCGTTCGTAAAGTCATTAAAGCTGCAGATAGGAGAAGAAGCAGATTATGATAAAGTCATTGCTCGATATAAAGCAGAAGGCTTTGGAGATGCCACTAAAGACATGGTAATTGTTCCTGTTAACTTCAACAAAGAGCACAAAGCAATGTTAGGACACTGCAAGATGATACTGGAAGATGACCCCCCGGAGAATAGCTATCAATCCTGATAAATTTGATAAACTAATAACAGCATTAAGAACAGCAGTAGACAACGATGGAACACTAGATAAAGAAGCAACATTATATAACGACATATTTGATGCATTTAGATTAGCTTTGAAGTTCTATCACTTTCAAGAGAGAATTGACTAAGGCATACAAATAGTAAAAAACCGCAAAAAATGGAGAAGCAGATTGGCTTGTTGGCTAAAATGGCTTTATATCATATCGCACTGGGACCATCATGACAACAACGCAATTTAGCTCTGAAGCACGTAGTCAGTATAAAGCAAAGGCTTATGCTGCTGCGAGTGCTAAATCACCATTTGCTCCCATCACAATCCCACGACGTAATCCAGATGATCATGATGTTCAAATCGAAATCCTTTTCTGCGGTATCTGCCACTCTGACCTCCACGCCGTTCGTAGCGAGTGGAGCGCTATGCCTACTGTCTATCCATGCGTTCCTGGCCATGAAATTGTTGGCCGTGTCACCAAGGTTGGTTCTGCAGTCACCAAGTTCAAGCCCGGAGATGTTGCTGCAGTCGGCTGCATGGTTGACTCTGATGGTGACTGCCAGGAGTGTCAGGCCGGTCTTGAGCAGTATTGTCCACACGTGACCCTCACCTACAACTCTCCAGATGTGCATTTTGGAGGCGTAACCTACGGCGGCTATTCTGATAGTATTGTAGTCAAAGATCACTTTGTCCTACGCGTTCCTTCCAACCTAAATCTCGCTGGAGCTGCTCCTCTCTTATGCGCAGGAATTACAACATACTCTCCAATGCGACATTGGGGTGTTACTAAAGGCAAGAAGGTCGGTGTGGTAGGTCTGGGTGGGCTGGGTCATATGGCGATAAAGATTGCTCATGCGCTTGGAGCACATGTAGTAGTCTTTACTACTTCGCCTAACAAAAAAGAAGACGCGCTACGCCTCGGTGCAGACGAGGTGGTCATTTCGCGGAATATCGATGAGATGAGTAAGCATGCAGGCAGTTTCGACTTCATCCTCGATGCTGTCTCTGCAGAGCATGATATTAACGCATACCTACAATTACTCCGCCGCGATGGTAATATGACCCTTGTTGGCGCACCAGACAAGCCTCATGCCGTAGCGGCCTTTAGCCTTATATTCAAACGTCGCAGCCTCTCTGGCTCGCTCATCGGTGGTATTGCCGAAACGCAGGAGATGCTTGACTTTTGTGGCAAAAATAACATCACCGCTGATGTGGAAGTCATTCCAATCCAAAAAGTTAACGAGGCTTACGAGAGACTATCCAGGGCGGATGTAAAGTATCGCTTTTCGATTGATATGGCTTCTCTCAAATCACAGTAACTTGGCATGGCAAACGATCGCTATTCAGGAACAGCTTGGCGGCAACATGGCAGACTGGATGGAAAAGGTCAGCGACGAGCACGAGCAACTCAGGATAACCAAAATAATTATAATATAAAATAAGGGAATACTGGGAAGCTGGACTTGAATTAGAGAAATGGTTTGACCCTGCATTTGAAGACTTTATTGATAAGGAAGTAGTTCAGAAGACAAGTCCAAAGCAAAAAATGTAGAATCTAAAGACAATAAAATGTGCAATAGCGTGGCCGAAGTGGGAAGGATTCATAGTCTAGTGGCCTTGTAGCTTAATCTATCATGGCTTAACTCAAATTTGGTTCACAAGGGATACCAAATACATTTTCTTGAATCAATTAGATTAGATCAAAAGTCATATTGGAAAAGCTATGCAAGTAATTTCGTCCTTGTAGAAATATAGACCACCATCCATACGCACGTTTTACTAGGACAAGTCTGTCCAGTCTACTCAGAATTCCTTTGACATCACGAGCAGTGCATACTGCTCAAAACCACTGTTGGGTGACTTGATCTCTTACAATACTGAATGCCTTAGTGAGCTCGGTAATGTCAGTCAAGCGCGAGAAGAACAAATCACCCATTACTATGAAGGAGCCGGACTGTGTCCACAACGAAAGGCGGGAGTAGGCCTTAAATCGCGTCTTCCCAATGTTATGAAACACGAGGTTAGAGACGATGATGTCGAACTTTTCTGCTGGCATGAACTTGAATACGTCGCCCTTCTTGAAATCAATCCTGTCCAAGAAGCCAAGGATCCTCGCGTTCTCTTTTGCCTTCTCGAGGCTGGACCTTTTGAGGCTGGCGTGCTTGAAAGTGTCAATCCCAGTTATCTGGGCGTTCGTGTAGAATTCAGCACTAACACAGCTCAAGAAGCCAAGGCCGCACCCCACATCGAGAATTCTCAATCTTCTTGGAAGCCGCCGTAGTCGAATGGTGATAGGTTCCAAAGTCTGGTTCCATAGTTTTCTTTCCTCTCCTTGAAGCTACAAGAGAACCCAAATCATTCGTTCTAGACACTTTTCTTCCCCTTTGAGTAATAGAGTTCATTTAATACATCATGTAGGATTTCTTTTGCCTCTTGCTCTTCTAACTGTGGTATATCAACAGTAGTTTCAGGCGATAATTTAGAAAGCTTTTCCTCCACTGCCTTTACTTCATCTTCAAGTTCCTTTTCCATTTGGGATACTCCTATGGTCTTTAGAAGCGATAACTGGCTTGATGCACTTTTGTAAAATTCTTTTCTCACTGCAGAGTCTCGTGATATAACTTTAGCTGAGCTGAAAATCCCAACAAACAGAAGGTATGCACCTAGCGGTATGAATGTTTGCGTTACAAAACCATATGGTGGATATGCATGATACTGCAATGGTGTTATTTCAAATGTGCCGAAAAGTATAGCCATGCCAATAGCTGAGATAAGAAGAGACTTGCGAATTCTGTTATCATAAACTAACGCAGATGCAGTCCAAAAAGCTAGGCTGAATAATACTGCTCCGACTTGCTTTGTTGCACTAAAAATTAGGATGTATATTATGCTGTATGATACGGGGGACGACTGCAATAAATTAAAGAATATATCGCCAAAATAACCCTGCAAAGGAAAGATATAGTATACCAGAGGTATGCTCATAAGTAAATAATATTTTATTTTACCCATTTTGTGCCTATACTGACTCAAAAATATGGCTGTAGCTATCCACATAAGTAAGAATGAGGACAAAGAAATAGCATCAAATATTACTGATAAGAACTGACCGTATGAGGAAATTCCTGAAAGATTGGTTACATAGGAAACTATTGGATATGGTTTTACCTCAGGAATATATGATGAACCATAAAAATAAGACTCAAAGTAAATAAGCGATACTACAAGATTAATAGAGGCCAGTGAGAAGGATATAGCATATAATATGACCATATAATTTCTTTTTGATTTTAACAGCCATCCTGCAAACAAAAAGACTAGTGATGTGAGAAATACCAATGCCGAGATATGGCTAACATATATTTGAATTCTTAGTAAAATAATACTGTATTTGTTCAGAAAGAGCATCTGGAAAATAATTATTATTATGATGGCATAGGTCAGAATTAGGGTAGCAGCCATTGTTATCTGAAAATACTTAATACCATGTGGAGCAGATTTGGATCTATTTCCTGAAATACTCTTCCTAACAGAATTTAGTAATATGGTGCTACTTGCTGCAAATATTATAGAGAAGATGACAAAGATTGCAATGTTTGACTGGGACGAAGCCTCTACTCCACTGTATGAAGAGAAGTCTACAATGGTTGAATCAACTACCACAATAGTTGTAAAAATCACGATAAAGACAAGTGCAGTCTTTTTACTTAGGGTAATTGCGACGAAACTAATACTATCTTCCTTCATGCTAATAGATGTAGCGTATAAAAATGTCTCGTGTATATAATGCGCACATACATATATACTACTTTAGATATCAATTTGCTTAAAATCATGTGTATCAACAGAAATGTGTATGTAATTAGAAAAAAAACGGTAGCTCAACCCTCATCTTAGTTGCATTTTCTTTGCTCTTATTGATTTTCTTTGCATTTTCTGGACTAACTAGTGTATATGCCGTTGAAGTCTTCTCGAAAGGTGACAAACCATTTGGGGTATCGTATGATGATTGGGCTGCTAAATTTTGGAACCACTGGATCGGAAAGAATACAGATCAGGCCACACCTAAACAAGGTGGTTGTCTGATCGTAAATAGCGATAACAAATCTGAACCAATGGTTATGTTGATGGAGACTGCAGATGTAACCTTTCCTCCTACTCAAGTCTGCAAGATTTCAGCTGGTCAAGGTATACTTATACCCTTGTGGGTTGGCTGGTGTGATACTGGAGCCAATAAAGGAGATTCAGAGCAACAATTAATGTCATGTGCAAAAAAACAAAACTTGGGCAATATAAGATCAGATATCAAGGTTGATGGCGTTCCAACAGCTAAGCTAGACGTAAAACAAACCGTTATACCTGGCTCCAACTCGTTGGATTATAAGGTAAATTCGATTAGCAACGTCACCCAATCTACCTCGAAGCAATTTACCCTAACAATTCCATCTGATACCCACAAGCCGAATCAAGTGTCAGGAACATGGAATGCAGTGAGCGATGGGTGGTGGGTATTTCTGAAACCATTGCCCGCTGGAGAGCATACAATCTTTTATAATATTCGTGTGACTCCGACAGGAGCAGTCACTTCACCTGGCACTAGTCCACACTTTGCAGACATCACCTATAAGATTCAAGTAGAGAAATGAATACATCATCAAATTATTAACTAAACTAAAATGCCAACATTCCTAGATGTGCCTCCTCCATAGTTAGTTGGTTAGTTGGATGTATGACGGAATCCCCATCCATGGCTTGAGGAATCAAATCCCACTCCCAGCGCTTATCTTAAGGATTCCTTCAGCAAACTTATTAGCTATGAAAAGCACATTTCTTATAGCAACATTGACACTTCAAGAGACATATCTAACCGATCGATCTAGCGAATTAGTCATCAAAGCCTTATTTTAGACAAGCATTGAAGAGACTAGTCGCTGCCAATGCAGATAACGCTAGTGTGATTTGCGATTATATCTTAGCAGAGCAGACAGACATCAATATCAAAGAGTCAACCAAAGAAGGGAAAATAAAAGTATTGATATGGTTATCAAACTACTTGACTAACAAGCCTTTTAGTCAGATGACAATTGCAGTTGAACTCGTCAGCTGCATTTGAGATAACAATCTCTATAACATACTATGTGATCGAATAATATGTCAAAAGACTCTACTCAAAATATACCACAAGAAGCAACAAAACTAAAGAAGTTAGCCAAAGCAACAGCTAGATATATGGAAATGGAAGAATTCAAAGATTCGGATCATCATACAGGATATTTCTGCTATAATTGC
>JBKOWU010000129.1:0-7398 GCA_046724555.1 Thermoproteota archaeon
AATAACGGACTAGCAAAAACGATATCAGATGATATCCCATTGGCATTAAACAATTTGCAGAAAGCAGTTAGGACGATATCAACAACAGCAGCATCAAATCAGTCAGAGCAACCACAACAACAAACTACTACATCAAGTTCAGCAATTAAAGAAATTAAACAAATGGTTAACAATATAAATTACATTCTAGACAAAGCTATCTATGTAAGAATAGGCAAATCCGACTTGACTAATTCTACAGTTCATGCGCTTGTACTTGCCGATATTGCAGAAAAAGCATACAATGATTATTCATACGCGTATGGAATAAAACCCATTATATTTTCAGGATCTTCTTCTTCTCCTATGATGATGAATATGAGTAGTGGGATGGAAATGGGAACGATGATGATGATGAGCAGCAGTCCCAATTCCAGTAGTAGTACTAACAGCTCTGCTAAAAATGATCTACCAATGACAAAAGACAACAATGACAACAGTACTGTGGTAAATACTACTGCATATCAACAAGCACAAGGCTTAGCTATGAGAGCACAACAGATATTCAATAATGACCTAAAACCCACATCTTCAGTTAATGGTCCTTCTTCATCATCTTCAACCAATACCACTATAACCACTGCTATTACAAAGATCGAAAATAGCCTAATACATTTGAAGAATGCAATAGATGGTAAAGCTCCGACCATGGATGTTATGAAAATTGTACATGGTGAGATACATCCTGCTTTACTAATATCTTATAAGTTGCAGCTAAAAGGCGCTAATAACGATGATGAAGTTAGGAACAGCTATGACTAGAAGTATGTAACAGCTAAGTTATATACACTAAGCCGTTCCTTGATAAATGGACTAACTATGATGATTCAATATTAGATAAAGAAATTATTGCTTATTTTAAGAATTGCAAAATATAATTATTTTCTATTCCATATATTCAGCAATTATAGTTATTGTGATATGTGGTTAATTCTCGAAGGTTTGCGCAGTTAATGGTGAGATGTGAAAGAGACTGCAGTACTGTGAGTATATATTATTATTATTATTACAATAGCCCAATGTATGAATCTGCCAGAGTTAAAAGTTCTTTTGATTCCTTAATATGATCCATTATTTTTTTAGAGGCAACTTCATTTTTCGCATGAAAAAAAGAAACTTTAGCTCTAACACATGCTTTATAACACATCCAAAAATAAAGAACATTTTCCAAATTTCGGTCATTGCTTTTTTCTATATATTTGGATACAAAATGTTGTCTAAAGTCCGTTCTCTTATGATGATCAAGGTCCATAGAAAGATGGGCTACGTCTTCTGCAACATCAGCATATCTTAAAGAATCATTAAATTCAAGTCTATCATACATATAAAACCTATTCTTAATAATAAAAATATTTTTTAGGTACAAATCACCGTGTATATCCCGAATCTTACCCTCTCTGATCCTAGAGTAAAATAAATCCTTATTATCATTCATAAAATTAATTAGCCTTGATTCAAATTTAGGATTGATTTTTTCTAACTTTGAAAGTGTTCTAAAATTCTCTTTTATTTTGTTTTTTATGTATTTAGGTAGTCCATAATTTTTTATTTTTGTACTAGTAGTTGTAGTAGAGTGAAATTTAGCAAGACTTTCAGCCAACCTTTCGATGCTTTTTAAATTAACTTTATTGGATGAAATGAGATTATCCATTCGAAATTTCTGAGGAATCTCAAGCATTTTGACTGCATATTCTAAGGCTTCGCCTTTGTGTTTTTGGTCTGCAATTCTAATGTTGAAATTGTCATTATTATTATCTCTACTTCCATGCTTATCATCATCATCTTTGTTACGATCTTCTTGTATAATTTTAACAACATCTTCATACATATCATGACATAGAATTTTATTGAGTCTAACTTCTCTTTGGCAAAACCTTTTTCTTAGCGCAAGGGTAGAAAA
Organism: Thermoproteota archaeon; assembly: GCA_046724555.1. Classification (GTDB taxonomy): domain Archaea; phylum Thermoproteota; class Nitrososphaeria; order Nitrososphaerales; family Nitrososphaeraceae; genus JAFAQB01. The sequence continues at coordinate 1,940 of JBKOWU010000129.1, forward strand.
ATCAAGAACATTACCAAACTTAAGTTGTTTCTTTATTTTATACGCATACGAACCAGTTAGGAATATCCATGAAACATGGGTTTCTTCAAGTTTAATTTTTTTTGAAACCCTATGCGGATAGCTACTTTTTGCTTGAAGTCCTGCAACTACTTTTTTTTGTTGTATTGAATTAATTCCTTCTCCTTCTCCTATACCATGTGCCTGTCATTGTTTTCCTTTTATTTTGTTGTTGTTGTTGTTGTTGTTGTTGTTGTTGATAGTGATGATGATAATATCTTGGGTGCTATCGCTTTTGCAATTTCTTTTGAAGATTGTATGCTTGTGTCAACTACAATATGTCTGGCTCCTTTTACTGATTCGTAGATTATTTTCATTTTTCTATAAACTGAAATATCAGCATCAGAATAGCTATTTTGCCTGTTTTTTAGCCTGCTAATTACGATTTCTTCTGGACATGTGCATTCTACTATGTATAATTGATCTTGTATTAGAGATAGCCTTTCTTTTACCTCTTTTCGTGAGCTTTCTTTGTTAAAAGTGGCATCAAGTATACAATCTATACCCGCTATATGAAGATATTTTGCTAATAACAACATAACATCATAAATTAATCGCCTTTCTTGTTTTTTATAGGTAGGCTTTGAAATCAATTCCTTTCTGATTTTGTCAGTGGATAAGACTACAGATCCTTTAATTATGGCTGCAAGATCTTTTGCTATTGCAGTCTTACCAACTCCCGGTAACCCACAAATGATTATTATCATTTAATATTGAGCCATACAAAGTATTAATAACTTTAGAGGTATCAACTAACTATTAAGACAGCTACAATTACTATTGTATTATAACTAAAAGAGAAGGCTAGCCTCTTAATCTATCTTGACTAAATTCTGGACTACCATATTCTGTTACTTTGGGTTTTCTACCATGCACCTGTTTATGAATCTCTAAACGCTTTTTCTCTTCGAATTTTAAACCACATATCTTGCATCTTAAGACCAACAACTATTGATAAATTAAAAGTTATAGAAAAAGAGTGCGCGTTGTGCCTCCTGCCAATATATAACCTTGGCACCCATTTTAAATCGGACTTGCACATACAACGATTGCAAAAAATAGGAATGTAGATAGTTTAGCTTGTGCTGTATCATATGTATGCTTACTACTTTGTTAAGACGCTTCTACCAAGTTCTAGGAGGAATTGAACCCATAGGTCCCATGTGTGGTGATGGCCCTGTCATCATACCATTATGTCCGCCGAACCACCTTGCACCAGCACCATAGCCTCCGGACCATGGCCCCATTTTACCTTGACCAAACATACTGAAATGGCCAATACCACCTCCACCGAATAATGATGCTAATGGCTGGTTATACAGAATCTTTCCATTTCCAGGGTCTACTATAACATCATGGGTTGTATTATCTGCATTATTTCTTACGTGTATATCGTATACTAAGAATCCATTGAGTGGACGTAAAAGTCCTAATACGGCTGAAGTGTTCGGACCTACTGCTTTTTGAGCTATTACAATGGCATCGGATAGACTAGTCTTGACCTTTGAAGATAAAGCTCCACTTATCGTACTTCTAAGAGGTATAGACCCTGTTATATTGGGTAGATTACTTAGTTGATTTGGACTCGTATTGGCATTTCTAGGTGCTGAGTTAACGCCTTGTGCTAATACTCCAGAGCTGACTGTTGCTGTCGAAAGTATTGTAGCAGCAACAACAATTGCTCCATACATTAGCAGCCTTTTACTTGCTAGCTTTGTTCATTCTGTGTTTGTCATTGCAATAATTTAGAGACCAGTTTATCATTATAACCATTGATTATCTATGAGACGTAATTGTTATGGTATATGAAATTACTATTACTCCATACTTCTTTGCTCTCTTGACTTTGACTTGTACTACTCAGAATGTATTGACCCTTCTATTCATAGCAATACACCCTAACACATTAAATAACTGATTTTGAGTCCCAAAGTAGTAATTTATGAAAGCTAGCTTGGGAAAAGGAAAAGTTGCCCTGTTGTGTGCTTTTGGAATCTTGGTTTTTACTCTTTGGAGTAATATAGCTGCATATGCACAAAATACAACTACAGCAGGAAACGGTACAACAACAACAACATCGCAACAGCATGTACCAAAAATAAAAATCACGTCACCTACAAGAGGTCAACAAGTACCAGCAGGAAAAGACCTTACAGTATCTGGAACATCTATAGATAATGCAACATCCAATTGTCAGGTATCTGTTATTGTAAATAATGTAAAGCCATATCAGAATGCTACTGCTACTGGAACTGGAGGAGCAGCTGATTATTCAAAATGGAAGTTTGACATTACATCTAAATACACTACGATTAAACAAGATGGGAATAGAATTACATCTAAATATGAATGTGCAAATAATCCTGCTTCAAAGGGCTTTTCAAGCGTAAATGTTACTGGAGCAAATCAGTAGTGACGACAATTAATATCTAATCTTCTTTCCCTTCCTCTTTTTCAAAAAAGGCTGATTTGAACATCAAAACGTAGCTAGTTATTTGTAAATCGTTTTATTATTATTACATTACATATTTTGGTGTCTGCGTGTTACGAACGATAAGCATACACCAGTAGCAAGTCATTATTATCATGTTTCTTTTTCTTTAACCTTCAACGTTGCGTATATCACATTATGATAAAAAAACACGCAAATATCAGCATATAAAACAGATGCTCGATTTTATATGAGTAATATACAATTATACAGATTTATTTTCAATTGCTAATCTATACCCTATCTTTAACACGGTTATTTTTTAATACAGCATTGTCCTCTGGGAATATCATAATCATGAGGACATTTGCTTGGATGGTTTAGCAAAGTACATAATGCATCTGTAAATATATTCTTCATGTGGTGCTCTATTCCACAGACCATTTCTTCATCAATTTTCATTCTTAGTGCATCTTTCATCAAGACCTCAAGCAATCGTGTATTTCTAATCATCTGCTTTCCAATCCTATTGCCCTGTACGGTAAGCTGTACTAGACTGCCTTTCTGATAACGTACTAATCTGCTATCATTTAGCTTTTGAAGCATTTCTACAACAGATGGCTGTCGTATATTAAGAACTTTGGCAATAGCGCTAACCTTAACTTCTTGTCCTTGTTCACGGATATACCAGATAGCTTTCAGATACATTTCTATATGTTCAGATTCAGCTGTTCCAACATAGAGCAGTTCTCTTTCTTTCTTCACCTGATTGCTAATCGCTAGCCTCTTGGCAGAAATGATACGTGAGTTCAAGGTAAATTAATATAAATGGTGTTAATTTGCTATTAAGTTTGCCCCTTCGCCAGGCTTTAAAGCAAACGAGGCACTCTCAAAAAGTCCATAGAAAATCATCTGCTTAACCTCCTTACATAGATAAACACCAGACAGAATAAATAGCAGAACGTGATGACATTAGGCTATCCTAATATGATATCAATGCATGGTTTTGAGAAGCTTGGCTATACTAGCACAAGAATAAAAAATATGCAAGAGGTGCGCTAAGAACCTTGATTGATTACTGGCAACTTTTAGTATTAGGTGCAATTGCTGGTTTTACAATATTCTTAGGCCTACCATTAGCTGTAATTCAGAACTTAAGTCTAAAGAAGAAAGGCTTCCTTAATGCATTTGCAGTTGGTATTTTAATATTTTTAATAATCGATGTCTTTGGTCATGCCTGGGAATCTATGGAAGAATCTGTAAACAACGCTTTTACAGGAAAAGCATCGACATCAACTGCCATTATTAGTCTTTTTGCTATGTTCGGAGGACTTGGAATAGGACTATTAGGATTAACATGGTACGAAAGCAAATACATGAAAAGAACAGTTCAACCGCAGAGGTCATTTAGTAGTTATAAAGAAGATGGTGTCATAGCTCCTAGCATAGAAGAACTAGGAAACCCATATCCCCCACGTAAACAGTCACAGCAACAGCAACAACATCAACAACAGCTACTCCAAGATGTAAATGCATACAAACTTGCCACGATGATTGCAATAGGAATTGGTGCCCATAACTTTAGTGAAGGGTTAGCTATAGGTCAATCATATGTATCTGGCGCCATCGCACTAGCAGTACTTTTGATAATTGGATTTGGTGCCCATAATGCTACAGAAGGATTTGGAATAGCTGGTCCTCTTACAGGGGCTACGAACAAGCCCAAAGTGCGTTTCTTGCTCTTACTAGGATTAATAGGTGGTGGACCTACGTTTGTAGGTACCATAATAGGAAGCTTGTGGACTTCTAACATAGCTTCCATACTGTTCCTATCGATTGCAGGAGGTGCCTTGATATATGTTTCAATGATGATGTACAACTCAGGGAGAAAGTATAATACAAATGGTATTTTGATGATAGGAATTTTCGTTGGACTTTTTGCAGGATTCATTACAGATTTGATTATTACGCTTGCAGGAGTTTAGGATAATGATAGTCTATATGAGCTAGATTTTGTAAAACATTTAAAGAATTCTAATGGTTTACATTCCGCATATATCTCGCACATTTTAGGTCTATTGTCCGTAGCTAACAATCGACCTATACAGTACGAGAGTATATGCAGGTTGTTGCCTATTAGACGATACGCAAAGACGTGCACTCCACATGTTATTAATTTTAGATAACCAAGTTAAGCCAGATTTTTAATCATTGTTTATGGTAGGAATGGTGGCAGCTGGGGAAGCTTTGGAAATCCTGGAATCTGCGGCAATTCTGGTATTGGTCCTAATCCAGGAGGTTGAATTTGGTCTTCTGAAGAGGAAAATTAACCGAGTTTACATTGCTTATTAAAATGGTCGCTGAATTCGGAAGTTTTACAGGAGTGCAAGAAAAGATATGGAGGGTCTCTGTCTAGCTAGAAAAATCAATTTACGTGTTAATAAATAATAGCTATTGGTCTGGACAGGGAGAGGGCAAAGTACAAAGTATATTAAAAATCTTGTTTTAGTTATATGCTAGAAAATGTATGACAACAATGACATCAGTAGGCGAAATAATGACCAAAAAGCTCGAAACTATTGCAATATCAAATTCAGCTCAAGAAGCAGCAAAGAAGATGAGAGACAAGAACGTAAGTTCACTACTAGTAATTGATAATAACAATAACACTAGTAAACCAATAGGAATAGTGACTGAACGAGACTTGGTAAGAAAGGTATGTGTTAATGATGCAAGTAGCAAACATACTATGGTACAAGAGGTAACATCTTCTCCTTTAATTACTATTGATGCCATATCATCAGTAGAAGTAGCCGCAGATATAATGACACAGAATAAAGTAAGACATTTACTTGTTGTAGAGGATAACGATATCAACAAACCTCTTGGTATAATTACTCCTGGAGACTTTACTGACTATTTGAAAGAAAATTTGAATATAGATGATGTAAATGCCAAGATAATAGAATCT
>JBKOWU010000288.1:0-6333 GCA_046724555.1 Thermoproteota archaeon
GGTTAATCCTAGGCTCAGCTACAAGAAAAATACTATACAGTTTTTGTCGGAGATATCAAGAGCGGTTGGAATAGAAAACAAGTTCATCGATATGACAAGAGATGATATTCTTTGTTACCTAGATAAATGCCGCAAACCAGAAAATGAAGACCCACTGCATAAATGGATAGGCAGCTACAATTCAAAGCTTGTGGTGTTATTAAGATTTTTTAAGTGGCTGCATTATCCGAATGTTGAAGACCCAAAGAGAAGAAGCCTGATTGCATAATGGGCATTAAACGGTTAAAGAGAAAGGAGATAAGTTGCTACAAACCCTCTGACCTATGGTCACAGGAAGATGATTTACTATTTTTGAAATGGGTTACAAACAAGCGTGATAGGTGTTACCATACTATGGCAAGGGACTTGTCAGCACGTCCACATGAGATTTTGAATTTGAAAATCAAAGATGTTGTTTTTAAGATTGCTGGTAATAAGCAATATGCAGAAGTACTGGTCAATGGTAAAACAGGTAGTAGACCTATCCCGCTAATTCAATCAATCCCATATGTAAAAGAATGGCTGTCAAATCACCCTAGTAGAAACAATTCAAATTCTCCCCTCTTTATAGGCCTTGCTAAGAACTCTATGGCAAAGCAGCTGACTGTACATAGCATACATGGTATTTACAAAGACTACAAAGAAAAATTCTTTCCAAAGCTATTAGAAGACCCAACGGTGTCAATTGGAGACAAGGAGAAAGTCAAACAGCTTTTGCAAAAGCTGTTCAATCCCTACGTTAGAAGACATAGTGCATTAACCGAAAAATCGACCAAGCTAAAATCTAACACCCTGAACCAACACGCTGGTTGGACTGCAAATAGCGGTATGGCTCAGAAATATATACACTATTTTGGAAATGAATCTTCTGAATCACTCTTAGAAGCATATGGTGGAGCGTCAGTCTCACACACATGCACTGGTCAAATTCCTCTATGTTACCCCTTCGTGAAGTGGGCTGGAGCTATTACTTCAATAAATTATTCCGCTCTTTCTGCATTGGCTTTAGTGTCAGCTTGAGATGATTTGTTAGTATCCCCATTCCCATTACCATTTATGAATGGCGGGGAATTGCGTTTCATTACTTTTAATAAATAATTTCGTATGTGCTGCTTCTCTTCTTCGGTTACTTTTCCATCAATTAAATCTATAAGAAACAAATCCATTGTTGCTCCAATTTGATTTTGACTAAATAATGCATTGGCCTCCACACTGAATTGAGTTTTCCTGTGCCAATATCCAATAGCCATTCCAAGTGGTACATATATTGCTATAAATACTAAGGCAAATATCCATATACTACTAAAGATTGAATGCACAACAGGCGCTCTGTCAATTAGCAATCTATATTGAATAGTAACGAAATTGGCAAATGTCATTAAAAATATCAAATAAATACTATGGCCATTCCTAAAATCAAGCCAACGCCTTCTCCAATTATTATTTCCTATTACCAACATGAAAATTCTAGATAATCTAGTCTTGTTCAATGGCATCACATCATCTCTTAACGGTAATTTCTTCCTTTGTATTATGGTGTTATCGAACCACCTAATCATTGGAAATTTAAGGCAATACTTTGATGTTATAAAATAATTATTATACAGGATCAATAGTAACGAAAGATTACAAATATCATTTGTTACAACAATGTCATTTAAGTCGATCATAAGTACCTGACTGACCATCAACCATCAAAGAGAATTAATATTATTTGTATGTAATTGCCTGAGATAATATTTTTGACCAATTTTACCTAAGGCAATGTGCCTTATCTAGAAGCATATCTTTTCTCCAAAGCAGCATATTTATGCAGATCAACAAATTTGTTAAAATCTTTAAATGTGACCATCATTCTGCGCGCTTGTTGTGTAGCACCACTATTTTTTAACTCTAAGAACACTTGCTTTATTGCAAAAGTTGCAGCATAAAGGCCAGATAATGGAAACACTACGATCCTGTAGCCCATCTTCAATAGATCCTTTGATGGCAAATTAGGCGTTAATCCTTCCTCAATCATATTAGCCACTAATGGAGCATTGATCTCCTTAGCAATTCTTTTTAATTCTTCGGTTGATCTTGGCGCCTCAATAAAAATTACATCTGCACCTGCTTTATGGTATGCTCTGCCACGTTGGATGGCCTCGTCTAATCCAAGTGGAGCTCGTGCATCTGTTCGAGCAACAATGATAAAATCTTTATCTTCACGTGCCTCTACTGCTGCTTTTAGTTTCATGATATAATCATCCTTTGAAACAACTTCTTTTCCTATCATATGACCACATCTTTTTGGCCATACCTGATCCTCAAGAAAAATACCTGCTGCGCCAAGACTTCGGAGATCACGCACAAGCCGCCATACGTTGAGTGGATTACCATAACCAGTATCGACATCGACTATTACCGGAATGTTTACTGCACGCATAATTCTCCGAGCATTATCAATAGTTTCACCAGCATTTAGAAATCCATAATCAGGCATTCCTAGTAAAGTTGCAGCAGAACCATAACCTGTTTGAAATATTGCATCAAACCCTACTTTTTCTGCTATTCTTGCGCTTAACGCATCGAAAACGCCAGGTAATACCATAATCTTTTTTTTGTCTTCAAGTTGTTTTCTCAACGAAAGCTTATTTTTTGTATGTTGTTTTATCACTAGCACTGGACCAAATCTTTTGGAATATTAATTTTTTATCTTCGTTTCTCTTGCCTTGATAAGGCTGTCTAATACGATCATTTCTTAACAATTGTGATTTTATGATCAAATCAAAGGGGAAAATTTTACTTTTTTAGAGTTATTCTATATTACTAAGATATATATCCATAGCGCTATCAGTATCAGACAGAACTATTGTCGGATGAAAAAATGCCATTACAAGTTTTTGGTTTTCATATCACATACTATTATTCTTTCCTTCAGCTTTTACCTTAGTAATTTCGTATGAATTATCAGGCTGTTTCGTGACGTACACATTACAGATTCGGCATATAATATTTTACAGGAGGATCATGACTAATAGAGCCATTTAACCACACCATGAGTGTGCCGCATGAGTACAATTCATTGTCATTAAAGAAAAATTACTTAAGACCATTATATGCTTTATCGGAGTTAATAGATACAAGAATGCAAAAATGTAATGATTAGACATTTATAAATGCGCAGTAATTGCATATATTTCTTAAGAATATTCAATCGACGTTGCAAATAACATAACTGTATTATAGATATCCCATACCAACATTAGGATATATACATATCTTAGTAGTAAGTTTAAAATATCCCAAACTATGCCACTTATTTTGTAAATTTTAGGGTGAATATGAGATGTCAATTCAACAAGGTTCGGCTGGTGGAATGCCAGTATTAATATTGAAAGAGGGAGCTAGCCAGACTAAAGGTCGCGACGCTCAGAAAAACAACATTACTGCCGCAAAATTGATCGCTGAAATAGTAAGAAGTTCTCTTGGTCCTAGAGGTATGGACAAAATGCTGGTAGATACTCTTGGCGATGTTACAATTACAAATGATGGTGCAACTATTTTGAAGGAAATCGATGCCCAGCATCCAGCAGCTAAGATGATGGTTGAGATTAGCAAAGCGACGGATAATGAAGTAGGCGATGGTACATCATCAGTAGTAATATTAGCAGGTGCTCTAATCGATAAGGCAGAGGAACTGGTTGGGAAGGATGTACATCCAACAATCATAGTGGATGGTTATAGGAAGAGCGCTACTAAGGCTATTGAAGTTCTTAATCATATTGCTCAGAAAATTGACCCCACTGAAAAAGATCAACTTGCTAGAATTGCAAAGACATCTATGCAAACAAAACTTGTCTCGAAGGAAGCCGACGAGCTTGCACAAATTGTAGTCAACGCAATATCACAAGTATCGGAAAAATCTGATTCTGGCTACAGAGTGGATATTGACGATGTTAAGGTTGAGAAGAAGGCTGGTGGATCGTTACACGAGACTAAATTAATCAAAGGTATTGTTCTTGACAAGGAAGTTGTGCATGGTGGAATGCCAAAAAGAATAGAAAAGGCAAAGATCGCACTTATCAATTCTGCACTTGAAATTGAAAAGACTGAGTTTGATGCCAAAATAAATATCAACTCTCCAGAACAAATGAATATGTTTTTGGAGGAAGAGAATAGGATGTTAAAAGGTATGGTTGACAAAATTATTGCTGCGGGTGCTAACGTGGTTGTTTGCCAAAAAGGGATTGATGATATAGCACAACATTACCTAGCAAAGACTAACATATTGACAGTACGTAGAGTAAAAGAAAGTGATATGACCAAGTTAGCAAGAGCGACAGGCGCACGAGTAGTAAATAATCTTGAGGATCTCACAACTAGAGACCTTGGTTCTGCTGATTTAGTAGAAGAACGCAAAGTCGAGACAGACAAATGGGTATTCATCGAAGGTTGTAGACATCCCAAATCTGTAACCATACTAATCAGAGGTGGATCACAAAGAGTGGTTGATGAAGCCGAACGCTCAGTCCATGATGCGCTAATGGTTACAAAAGATGTTATTGAAAAGCCGGCTATTGTTGCTGGCGGCGGTGCTCCTGAAGCGCATGTAGCAGGTAAATTAGCTGAGTGGGCAAGTACTCTCTCTGGTCGTGAACAACTTGCAGCGCAAAAATTCTCAGAAGCATTAGAAGTGATTCCACTTACATTGGCAGAAAATGCAGGCATGGACCCGATTGATACGATGACAGAGCTGCGCGCAAAACAAAGCAAAGGCTCAAAATGGACTGGAGTCGATGCAAGAAACTCCAAGATCACAGATATGTCAAAGCTAGATATTGTAGAACCATTATCTGTGAAAGAGCAAATTATTAAATCTGCTACAGAAGTTGCGTCGATGATTCTGAGGATAGATGACGTAATTGCATCAGGCAAGTCAGCTGGTGGCCCACCAGGCGGCGGAATGCCACCAGGAGGCATGGGCGGCATGGGTGAAATGTGATGGAAACTCAAAGGATGTCAGCTATCTCTAGCTTTGTTTCCTTTCCTTTACTTTTTTAATTCCACAGAAATTACTTCTTTTATCCAACTGCCTGTCTCATTCATATTCAACAGCCTATTCAAAAAAGCATTCCATGAAACAAGTCCATATGCATGAACCCATTTCATATAGTGTTCCTTAATATCATCAAAGGCTTGGCTGTGATAAGAGCAATATTTTTTTGTTGTCGGTACTTTTCTTGAACAGGCACAACAATCTTTTTGCATACAAAGCTCATTTGAATTAAAGTTTATTAAGATAGTCTGAGCAAATTCTGACTAGTTAAAGATCTGCAATATAGATTTGATAATTACTGTTATATTGCTATTTGACTGTACTCCTATATGAAAAGATACTTAGCTCCTTGAACTATCTACTGGACAGCTATTGCAGCGATAAAAACTGCAAATACCCTGATAATAATCATAGAACCATGTCCCAAGCATTCGATATGTAGAATTTACTATGAGTAGTATTACACAGGATAGCACTAATTACAGTTACAATAGATAACATTGTGACTATTAGTCCAGCAGTTTGAAATGAAATTATTACCGAAGCATAGTTCCTTGACCAGCAAGCAAAGTAAATGCTAATGGCACCAGTCTGATTCTTCTAATGCAGGATCGCTAACTCCTTTCCCTAATGCTCTCTTCTCTTCCTTCATTTCCAAACAGCCATACAATGAGTAGTCAATTCAATTGATACTATAAACGGTAATACCTCATCTGCAACCATGAAGCTGTAAACACCTATCCCGAAAAGTAAATATTAGAGCACCTGCTACTGCAAACATAATAAGCAAAATATACGTCATATTAAAGAATATTTAATAAAAGTTAAACGCAAAATATCAAATAATTTTATGATAATTATGTTAAAATAACTGGAAATGAAGAATTATGTGTAACTTGATTAGCGAATAGCGGGGATATTGATTAGTGGATTAGATTTAAATAATGATCACAAACTTCATTTTCGATAAACTTATTTATCTACAATATTTTAAGATGTCTACTACCTATGCGTTACAGATCCTCTAAAGCTGTTCTGATAGTTGCTGTGGCTTATCTAGCAGTTATTTTCGCTTTAGCATCAGGTGTATTTAATGCTATTATAGAGGGAGGACATCAGGGTGCAGCATCATTTATCTTACCTACAAGGTCAGTTCAAACAATAGGAGAAACAATTGTAACAACAATGATTTTATTTATGGGAATGGTTGGAGTTTTCCTGGTTTACAGATCTGGAAAAGCAACAACTCTGAAAAC
>JBKOWU010000105.1:0-3463 GCA_046724555.1 Thermoproteota archaeon
TTGCAGTCAAACAGTGTATATAGAAGCTGAGTTTGAAATCGCTTTATGAAAGCGGAGATCAGATTTCAGATGAGTCTATTATCATATGTGAAATCCCGCTTGTTCTTTACTGTATACGTATTGTCTACCTTGCCATACTATAGGCTTTGTCTTTCCAGATATTACTAAAGGAATGACATTATACACACATGCAGCAATTACAAATATTGAGGCAAAAGGAATTCCTAGCGAATATAATGGTGTTATACCATAATCTTTACATTTTGGGGCGCATCCAACAAAAACCATTATGCAAGCTATTAGGTTAAGCAATATAAAAAATGAATAATTAAAATGGAAATGTCCCCCAAAGTTCGTGATAAGAAACAATTTTTCGGAAACAAGAGGATGAGAAATAACTAGTATAACAAATGGTAGCGTACAAGCAAAAAAGATAAGCAGTAAATTCATGATAACCTTAAATTTATTCTTAATAATAAGTGGTGCCAAAGTTCTTCCCATTCCATACCAAAGTGCTTTTACTTCTTCAGAGCATGGAGTATATGCCATTTCCTTTAATGTTACAAGTTTCATGTTATATCCTCCTTTTTTAATAAGTGCTCCAAGCGCTTTATCTTCTTGTATGGCATCATGAACGGATTCAAATGTACCTATATTGAGAAAAATTTCCCGCTTTATGAGAAAAAAAGATCCCATAAGATAAGCAACCTTTGATTTGTAATCATTTACATCGGCTGAGCCTATCTTAAACAAAATATTGACGAAATCCCATGCAGGCACAATAATTTTTGACCAAAATCTGTTTAGTTTTTCTGAGGATGGAATACCTGTTAATACATCTAGATTTTCTTTCTGCATATAGTGAACTGCTTTTCGAATTAAATGTCTATTAACATAATTGGTATCAGCATCAGCAAAAAGCAATAACGTTCCTTTGCTTTGCAAATAACCTTTCTCTGACGCCCAAGTCTTGCCAGTCCATTTTTCAGGTTTGTATTTTAAGGACAGAATTTTTAATCTGTTTACAGGCAGTCCAATAGTTTTACTATTATTTCTATTTTTGATATTTTCCATAATAGCTAATGTATTATCCGATGAGTTATCATCTATTGCGATTATTTCAAAATTGGGATAGTGTTGACACAATAAAGACAGTAGGCATCTTTCAATGTAATCTTCTTCATTTCTTGCAGGAACTATTATACTAACAAATGGTAAGTTTTCTTCATGGTCTATACCAGCGCAATAATCATAATTGGATTTAAGTAAATGACTACTGTTGTTACCACCATTAATACTCTCTGCTTTATCCTTTCGATATTTCTTACTTACGGTTAAATATTTGGCATTTGTATCTACACTTAAATTCTGGATCTCAAAATGTCTTTTTTGATCTGAATCCATAATTGGGATCGTTAAACGCGATCTAGAAGAGAGCAAATACAAATAAGAACATGAAAAAATCATCAAAACAAATAATGCTGTTTCCATACCATAATAAACGAAATTAATCATGGCACACATTAATATAACACAATAAATAATTTAAAGATATATCGTTCCAGCTATTTGAATAGGAAAGTTCCTACTGGAACCCCGGACCGCCTCATCTGAATCTAATGTGGCTCTAATGATTTTTTGGCAGGCAGAGAGCCGCTGTTAATGGCCATTCTACTTGTTGTTGCTGTTGTTCTTGGTGTTCCATGTTCGAGCTCAAATGTTCCATTTCCTATGAGTGTCTTTAATGGGGTGTTCCATTTTCAGGCTTAGCAGTATTCATTACAAGGTACTTAGTTTTATCACTTTGCTTAGACAGTCAGACTTTAGACTAGTATGTAACTGGGTTATTCTATATACTTTTGTTAATGTAAACTATCAGTGTAGTCATCCATCAGTGCTTTTATTAGAAACCATATTCCTCTAGGCAAATCACCTACGTTAGTTCCAGTTACTGCAAGCACAGGCTGGCTAGTTCGATTGACACTGATACCCCACGTTGGGCATGTGACTACAACATAAAGATCATACAAAATGTATTTCGTATACTAAAAAGTTAGGTATATGAAAAGTTGTTATTCTCTAGTATAAAATGTTGTTTGTGTATGAGCTCTGGGTTCATGTGATGCTCCTACGCCCTGTTAAAGTACCCTACAACGTTGTAGATAGAGTTAGCACTTCTTAGTTAGAAACTCTTTGACTTGCTGGTTATCTATTAGAGCATTCACAAGTTTACTAAATTCTTCATTTGGTAAGCCAGAGCCTTCGATAGATTCAACAGCTTTAAGTTTGTAGTGGTCCTTAAGAGCATTTTTGGCCATCATTATACAACAGTAAATCACTTTACCAAAGGGAGTGAGATAATATCTTCCGCTCTGTCTTTTTATCAAGCCACTTTCCATCATAGCAGATATTCTAGAGTAGTATTGTTTGCAGCTTAAGCCTAATTTCTTTAGACTAATAATTTCTCCATTATTTAAGTTTGTGTCAGCAATTAATTCAAAGATTGATAATGATTGAACATCAGAGATTGATTTTAAAACATCTGCTAGTGATATATTATTATTGCTTTTATTGTATTGTAAAGATATTGTTATTGCCTCCTTCTCCAGCTTCCTTTTCTTGTTTTTTACTAGTGAATCTTATATCGTTTAGCATTCTGCCATCCCCGTTTTGTGAGAGTGCGACTGTTGTTGTTCCAGATATTGTATTTACCATTTGTATCAGTTCGTCATTACCAATCGGCTTTTGAACATAGTTAATATTAGTACCACTATCATGTAGCTGGGAATAGTATTGTTTTCTAAAGTTCTCATAAAACTGCTCGGAAGCTGTTATGAAAACGATATGTACAGTTTTATCAATTTCTATTATCTTTTTACAAAGCTCAAATCCATTTAGTACAGGCATTTTGATATCAAGTAGAATCAAATCATAATAATTAGATCTGAATTCTTTCAGTGCTTTGACTGGATCTATATATGAGATGCATTCAAAGCCAGCATCTTGCAGTACTATTTGGTAAACCATACAAAGGTCAGGCTCATCGTCTACTAGAAGTATTCTCTTCTTCTTTCTTTGATCATGCATTCCTGTTTGTGTAGGCTTACAGTCGTTTACTGCAGTAATAGCACCTGCTTGCGTCATGGTACCTCAGCTCAGGGTAACATTAAGGCTGCTCCTGATGCTACTATTATCAATGCTATAGATGATGTGTTATAGTTCATGTTATAACAGAACATAACAGTTTAAGATATAAGCTTTTTATAACATTTATCTGAAAAATCCGCTCTTTTGTTGTTAGAAATTGCAATAACTAACATAAAACCCAATTAAAGAACATATTTACAAGGCTAGGGGATCGCTGAGGAACACCATCATTTCTCAGACTAGAGTATCAAAGTACCGGGATCTTAACCTCTTCAAAAACATATACAAAGCAAATACTAAATCATATGTAGTCTAT
>JBKOWU010000370.1:0-9695 GCA_046724555.1 Thermoproteota archaeon
AATTATTTTCCAAGTTTACCTCAAAATCTTATCAAGGAACTGGATTAGGGTTATTTATATCAAAAAGTATTGTTGAAGCTCATGGTGGCAAAATATGGGCTGAGAATAACATACATGGTAAAGGAGCGACGTTTGCGTTTACTCTACCAATTAGTCGCAGATATTATTACCACCATATGAGTCAAATAGAACACTAAAGAATAAAAGTAGTTCCCTATTACCACCTTATGTATATTATAAATTACCATACTATAGTTTCACGGTTTCCGTGGTATTATCTGTTGTAACGAATAAGGCTATAGCTAGATTACGTACCATTATGAACATGAACCTATTAAAATGTGACTACACAGGCATTGAGGAATCGTGACAAAATGAAAGATGATGCTATAGCACAGCTATCAGACCAAGTCATGGCTTTAACAGCTAGAATGCAGGAATTTCGAAAGAAGGCAGCAACCATATGACTAAGATATTGTATATGCTCTAACCTATTATCACATACTCAAAAACTGCTCTATCTGTTCTGTCATTTTATGAACTGATATTGGTTTTGGTAGAAAGAGAAATCTATTTGGATACTCTTGGATAAAGTTTTGATAATTAGAATCGAGAAGCTGAGAAGCTGAGAAAAAGCAAACTCTGACTTTGTCATCTTCTCTATTCATTCTATTAAAAAGTTCAATGCCATCCATATTAGGCATTTTAATGTCTAAAATTAATAACTGATATAATCCACTTTTAAAATTCTGCAATGCAAATATAGGATTTGTATAACCATCAACTTCAAACCCATCACGTTCTAATCCTGTTTTAACAAGATATGCAATATCAGGTTCATCCTCTACGAGTAATATCCTATTTTCCTTGTTATAATCAGCAGCCGTAGTCTTTCATCTTTTTGACATTGACACATGGTTTACATATATAATAAACATTATAAATTAATGCTATAAGAAAAAACATTTTTTAACCAAAAGAAATACTAGGATTATTACTATACTCAAAGTCAAAGGAGTTATTTCTTTCGGTCTCATTTCAAACTGTTAAATAATAATAATAATAATAGTTATCGTCTTTTGCTGCAATCTTTATTATTTATTCTTGTTTATCCTTTGTTAAATAATGGTAGAGTAATAGTAAATGTTGCTCCTTTGCCATCAGGATTGTTTACAGCATATAATTTTCCACCATGTGCTTCTACTATATTCTTAGAGATATACAGACCTAATCCAGTTCCTTTATAAGACTTGGTAGCGAATTTTGTAAATAGTCTTGGTAATATTTCAGAGTCAATTCCCGTACCTGTGTCTTCAATAGTAATGATTGCATGTTGTCCTTGTCCTTGTCCCTGCTCTCCTTCTTGTGTATATTCTCTTAATTGTTCTTGTCCTTGTGTTTCTTGTTTTTCTAATGTAACTCTTACACTTCCATAAGAGTCAGTAAACTTAAACGCGTTATCAAGAATATTGTCTATAACTTGAGTCAATCTCTCTTCATCAGCTTCTACAACAATATTTTCTCCTTCTTTTACTTTTGAGTGAAAGACCAATTTTGTTTCTATTGCTTTGGTATTTTTATTGTTCTTGTCGTTATTACCACCATTAATATTTGAAGCCAATTCTGTTATATCCCTAGCTTTGCGCTGCTTCTGTCTTTTTACATAATCCTTTATAATATTAGACATAACCGAATTTAGGTTTAATGATTTCTTATTGAGCCGAAACGTGCTGCTTTCTATTCTTGCAATATCCAAAATATCAGAAGCTAACTTCTGAAGTCTTTCTGAGTTATGAAGGATTGCAAAAAGTGAATATTTTTTTCTATCATTTGTTTCGTCTTCCAATAGCAATTCTGTATAGCCTAGAATAGACTGAATGGGGGTTCTTAATTCATGTGCTGCTACATTGATAAACTCTTGTTGCATTGCATTTGTATTCTCCACTTTTTGATAAGCATCTTTGAGTTGTTTGTATAATTGATTTTGTTTAGAAAGATTTTCAAATATAGCAGAGTAAGATGTTATAGTTGATTTGCTATTAGATAAAGTAGATAGACCTATTGTATCGTCCAAACTATCTGAAAGACTATCTTTTATCTCCATTGCCAATGAATCTTGCTTGTCTACAACTATTATTTTGGCGTTGATTGAAGAACTTGGTGCAATATCCTGTATATCTATAATAGAACCTACATTGGTATTACTATTAGTATAGTTATTAGTATTATTTGCATTTGCATTATTCTTTTGGTATAGTGGTTGTTCTTGTTGCTGGTGATGATATCCTTCATTTTCTTGTTGGTTTTTTAGATTAGATACTAATTCTTTAACATCGTTATCCATAGGAGTTAAAACCCTGACTCTAACTCCCTGTTTTGATAAATTGGATAATATTTGGGTAATACCCAATTGTCTTTCTTGTAAAAGAAATGTATTAACCGTAGAAAATATCATCTGAACTTCTTGCTTTGCTGAGTTCAAAAGCCTTTGCTCTGCTTTCAGCGCTTCTTTAGGTTCAACGATAATCTCTATAGATTCTGGTTTAATCCCTTCTTCGATTTCCTTTACTCTAACCTGAAATGGAATTGCTTTATTCCAGAGAGTATCAAATACAAACTGTTGCTGTTCTACAATCTCCTTGACGTTACTGTATATGAGTTGAGCGATAGGTTCTGCTTCTTGCAGAGTTGCAGTCCCTATATATTCTCGTTTACCACCTTTTATTCCATTTTTACTTACTTCAAAATTGCCTTTAACTCCATTTAGGTGACGAACCTCTGCAAATTCAGATAACTCTTTACAATAAGAGATGTTATCTTTGGTTATTTCTGTAACATATCTGAAATTAACTCCTCTTTTTTTGACCTTTAATCTCTCATTTTTTATAACATCGACACCCATCATAACAGATGGCCCAGTAGAATCTAAACAAGCGTCTATTGCAGTGTCCGCATTAGACGTAAAATCTAAAACCGCTTTGGTTGCCTCTTCGGTACCATAAACTAATTTAGTCGTTTCATTTTTATTATTATTCTTGTTATTGCTCCCGCTAATGCGACTATTGTTATCTACTGTATTTGAACTTGCAAAGAAATTATTAGTACTATTGCGTTCGGCCGGATTTCTAATGCAGTCTTTGTAGGGAATGGTTAATCAACTAGCCCACCATTTCCATGATATACAAACTACTAGATAAGAACATTATTGACTTTGTATAGTAGGTATAGTACTTAAATGCTAGTACAACATTTTAGCACATAATCTATTCTTGAAGCTTTTAGAATAATTGAAGATATCCATGCTCTCAACAATGAAATAATGCTTATTCAGGGCTTTTATCTATATAGCTGGCTTGCTGTTACCTGTGTGAAAGAACTTTGACCTAGTTGGATACATGAATTACACACTCCCTCTCTCAATAGAGGTCCAATAGTTTTAACAACGTATTATTTTGTTCTAATGTTCCCCATTGGTTTGCAGAAACATATGTGAAAGGAATACAATCAGAAAAAGTGGTATTTGGCATAAGCAATTATTCTCTAGGTCAGAAATATTGTAGAAGGTGTGAAGTTTACATGTACAATGATGACATGTTTTGTCCATGTTGTGGAATGCAGCTAAGATTAACACCAAGTAGTAGAATATGTAAAGAAATACTTAGGAAGAGACTAAAGGGACAGTTGTATATCCAATTGGAATATTACGTGAATACCCTGCAACTTGTACAAGTTATCTATTATACCATAACGAGCAATAAAGAATAGAATATTAATCACGTGCATAACCTAATGATGTAGTATTAACTTCACAACTACTAGGAATGAATATTCTTATGAGCCATCATAGCAAACAAGAACAACAAAAACTACGAATTAACAAAAAACACACTATTGGCTTAATTATAATAGCAGCATATGCAATTTTGATTCTTAGTATTCCTCCACTTTTGATTGGTAAAAATATCAGCCCAATTCTTGCAGTCTCAACTTTGGTTATGGTTTCAGTGTATATTCTGCTTGCACTTGAGATTATACATAGGAGTGTTCTTTCTCTTATTGGCGCATAATAATTATAGTTTCAGCCGTTGTGTTTGGCTCTATTGCTGCTAAAGATACTTTTCATTTTATTATTGATTCTATTGATTTCAATACTATTGGTCTTTTACTTGGAATGATGATTATTGTGGCAATTTTAGGTGGGACAGGAGTATTTTATTGAGTAGGAATCAAAGCAGGAAAGATAAGCAATGGAAATTTATGGAAACTAATGTTACTGCTTTGTACATTCACGGCAGGAGCATCGATGTTCATAGATAATGTGACTACAATTTTGCTTATGGTTCCTGTTACTTTGTCTATAACAAGAACATTAAAAGTGCCTCCCATTCCATTTATCCTCTCTCAGGTTCTGATATCAAATATAGGAGGAGCTGTAACACTAATTGGCGACCCTCCTAACATACTCATTGGTTCAGCAGCAAATATTGACTTTAATTCATTTTTGATTTACATGGGTCCTACTATGGCAATTATTTTTATTTTGTCTTTAGTATCTCTGAGGGTTTTCTTTCGCAAAGAATTGCGACAAGAACAGCAGCAAGAAAAGGAGTCTGATATACATCAATTACTAGAAAGAAATGAAGATGCAGTAATCAAGGACAAAAATATGCTAATTAAGTCTTTAATCGTGCTTGTAGGCGCTATTATCCTATTTTCACTACAGGGTATCACCCATATGGAAGTTTCAATAGTTGCAATAGGGGCTGCCGCTGTATTACTTGTTATAACAAGGGCTCAATTAGAAAGAATACTCCATGAGGTAGATTGGCCTACTTTATTTTTTTGTTGGATTGTTCGTTATAGTAGGAGTGGCACAACATGCAGGCCTAATAAATGTACTAGCAAAGGTTGCAATTAACTTGACAGGTGGAAATCCATGGCTTACATTTCTAATAATAATATGGTTGGCTGGAATCGCAAGTGCATTTGTCGATAATATACCATTTGCCACAACAATGATACCACTTATTCATACGTTGAATTCTAATCCAACTATTGCTTCAGAATTTGGTGACTTTAATTTTAGCCCATTATGGTGGGTATTAGCACTAGGTGCAGACTTAGGTGGAAATGGCACTTTGATAGGCTCAAGTGCTGGCGTAGTTGCTGCAGGTTTATCTGAGAAATTTGGGCATTCTATTACTTTTAATAGATGGTTTAGGACAGGAATTCCTTTTATGTTGATTACACTAGCGATAGGGACTGCAGTTCTTCCTCTATTCTTAGTTTTTATTATTAGGAAATAATAATGTCTAGCAACTAATTGCATTTCATCTGGAAGAGATTTTCCATATGATTCGCTTAATTAATTAGTATAATATTTGCATATCTCGTAGAAGCTATTGCATAGTTCAATTTGGAATAATTGATGAAGTGTTATGAAACACAAGATGGTATAAACTGCTATAACTTCCGCCCTTTAATATACTCCAATAACGAGTAACAACACCGCTTGTTTCATCTTACATATGTTGTTGTAATTCATGTTCATTCTTTTCTTCCTCACTATCAAATTCTGAATCGCAATATCGGCATTTAATGTATGGAATAAGTTTAATAGGAATTATATTATTGTTTTCTTGGCCTTGGCTATGTATTTTATCTATCTTCTTGTTACTAGGTGAGGCGACATTTTGCAAAGACATGATGCTAATCTCGTGTTTATACTGTTCAATCAAAGTCCTTAGAGTATATTCCCACCCATTTTTTAGAGGTTCAAAATAGTCAGTTTCTGCCACTACCCTGATATAGTCTTCGTTAGCATCTGTAGATGCAAGAAAAATATTTCTATCATCATCGTCATCAGATGTTGCTAACGTTTCTGAATCGGTCGTTAACCTTATAGCGAATTCATTTTGATGTTTGTTGGTCCATAGTTGTATTTTTCTATGTGTTATGTTTTGCTTGCTCGCTATTGAATATTTTAATAAATCTTCCTCCCCTTCTGCAATATTGACTTTTTTATCGACTATTTTAGATTTGTCTTGCAAGGTATTTGATTATTAATTCTATCAAGAAACATATATCCATTATCTGTACTAGTAATGCATACACTGCATGCCTGAAGGTAGTGTAATACAAACCATACTACAGTAATTACGCTCTAAAGTTCTGATAATCTATCTAGCTAATTATCATTATCTTCTTCTAGCCACTATAGTGTCTGTCTCTTCTACATACCATCTTATAGTATCTTTAAACTGTGACCACCAACCAAAAAACGAATCAGAGCTCTCAGCCTCAAATAGCAAGAATCCATTATATTTGGTTCCCCATGCATGAACATATTCTCCTACAAGCTCAATTCCAGAGGGTAAGGTGTTTCTAAGCTCGTGCCATTTACTTTCAGCTTTTCCTTTTTCTTCTTTGCTCATTGCTTTAAAACGATAAAACACTAGAAAAGTAGTAGCAGTCATAAGTGGTATTAGAGAACGTGTATATATAAAGATAAATCAAGGGTGTGATTGTTAACTCTGCAATTGTGCTAGATGGATATCAGTTGTACTCTTTTCCTGTTTTGTGATACTTTTGATATATTGATATTAATCTGTTTATGTCTTCTTCTGTATCTGCCGGATTACATAACTTGGCAATTTTCAAGACATCTCTTATGTCTCTGCTGCCTGTATTCCAAACTGATGAAGCTATCTGCATTATGGTATTTTGATAGGAATTTGATAGACATTGATAACGATTTAAAAATCATATATTATATTTCCACTGCTTAAGGAAAGTTTAAGACATAAATATATAATATATTATCGATTGAGAAACCCTTTCAAACGTAAGTCTATCCAAAACAAGTCTCCTCCTGGTATGTCTCCTCAAGACAGCGACCAAAAGCAACAGTACACACAATATCGACTTTCTCGTATTATAATCCTAGGAGCCTTTGTTTTCATTGCAGGAATGTTAATTATACATTATGTTACTGTCAACTATGTACTAGTTAATAACAATCACAACGACACAGCAACTAAAAATATACTGGAACAGGTGAATGCTTCAAACCAGACCATTTTCAATATCCTTTTACCGATATTTGGTGCGTGGGTTGGTGTAGTAGTAGCGTTTTATTTTGGTTCTGAGCAAGCAAGGAAAGCTCAGGAAGCTTTAGTTAAAGTGATGTCTACTGAGGAAGAAAAACTTGCCGCAGTAAAGGTAAATGCACTATTAGAGAGATTTCCTGGTACCCAACAACCACATACAGTTACATTGCAAGATAACATAGGACATATTTTGGATGTCTTTAAGGTCACTGAGGGTTTAAGTGACGTTCTAGTAGTAGGATTGGATGACACACCTTTGGGCGTATTGTATAAAGTAGAGTTATTGTCTATATTACCACCTTTAAATGCTACAGGTGATTTAGGTGATGACGTCATTAATGGACAGCTACTCAGTTCAAGATTGTCAGAAATAAATAATAATTTATTAATTCCACGCATAATAACTTGGTCTGAAAGATTGGCTATTGCATCAGTATTTACAGAATCACGTTGCCTTAGGAGCTGAATCTCTTTTTCTTTCTCAGATAATTTGGCTTCAATATTCTTACCTGTTGTCTCTAGTGTTGTGTAGTCTAAGAAAGTTAGATATTTCATGCATTTGGTAGCGTAGATTTCTCTCCTTTCATATTCTTTTTTTGTATAATATGGGCTCTTGTTATGACCAAGAAACCATTCAGAGTAGTCTGTGTTTGTTTGGTCACTAATTACAGTTTTAACAAACCTTCTAAGAGAGTGCAAAGTTATTTTTCTTCGCCTTTGTTTTCCCTCTTTTCTTTGGTCTAAACCTACAACTGACAGCAACTTTTCAAACTCAGTTAATATTTTGACGTATAATACTGATGGGGATTTAGCCTTATATACAGTAAATACCAAATCATCATCGTCTCTTTTCCTTGGCTTGTCTTCATTATTATATTTCCAGTCAATCCATTGTTTTAGATAATGGGTTGCTTCATGTGAAATGTAAATATCCCTTGCAGCTTTGGTCTTGGAATATTCTTTTCTGATATGTATTTTAGTTGGACTAACTGTAAAATCAATGTCTCTTAATCTTATTGCTAAAGCCTCAACTGTACGCATACCGCCGCTAGCCAAAACTAGAAGGTATGTTTTTAATCGCCTATTATTACATGACAGCAAAATCTTTCTAACATCTGATGCATCAAGGGGTTCTTCATCCTCCCGGTACATTTTGGGCATTTTTACTTTCCTTTTGAATTTGGAAGGGATTACATCAATATCATAGTATGCGAGGTAAGATTTCAGAGCTGTTATGTATAATTTAATAGTATTAGACGTAAGTTTTAGTGTAGGTTCTACAAGGTAGGCTATAAATTCATCTAACATAGCATATACGTCAAGGCTATTTTTTGATAATGGTTTAAGAATGGTTTCCGCATTGTATTGGAAATGTTTCTGTTTTAGGAAACGTTCAAAATGCAATAGTCCAAATTGATAGGCAAGCTTTGACTTTAGGCTATTGCGTGATATGCTTGACAAAAATACATTTACAGTATTGTAAGCTGTTATGTGTTCTTTTGCTGTTGCAGCAGATTGCATTGATAATTGTAGTTTAATAATTAACTAGGGGTCAGCCATTCAGACCCTCGTGTTATAAACCTTTGATTTCATAGACTACGAATTTATCGACAAGACACGAACTACATCAACATCAAATATAAAATCTTATTTATCTAAACGGACATATTAAATCAATTTTTTACTAAAAGAGTTAACCACCAAGATTGGATTTATATACAAAAAATAGTGTCAATCATATCGATATTAATTATCTAAGAAATTTTACATCTCTTAAAATGTATTGCAACATATAGGACCGTGATGAGCAATACTTGGGCATCAATATGCAGGTGTTTCCATCAATGTACAAAGTGCGGCATATTATACTTATGTAGTGATAGATTATTATGCAAAATGCCGTTCAACTATGGTAAATGTCCCCAATGTCATGTAGTATAAAATTTGGCTTGCGGATGATTTCTTCAGTCAGTCACTAGTATTGTAAGCTTTACACTCTACGAATTCAATATAAAATACATCTTTATTATTTATATCTAAATAGCAGCAAAAGAAACAAGCACAAAATCAATATTTTGAATCATGCTATTTTCTGTATAAATTCTTGAGTACTCCTCGTCATTTTTCAATTTATTCGTTAATAGAATGATGACTTATGTGTATAGCAATGAGATCCTGGCTTAACATATTCGCATGTCGGATCAATATTATTTTTAAATTAAGGATAATAATTATGCTCATCGATTATATCAAAAAAGTGTGTTTAATGATTTCATAGTATTAAAAGGGCAATAATTTTAGACCATTATCATATTCTGTTGTAGAATTTAAAAAATGTAATGTACATCCAATGCCAATCGAACACATAGCAATTATATAAAGTAGCGTTATAAGTTCATAGCAATGAATATCAGGGCCATTTATATGGCTGCAGGTGGTATTGTGGCAGTAGCCGTGGCAATATTCCTAATTATGGGTACTGGAGTTTTGACTAACGGTAATTTTAGCAGAGACCAACCTAATCAGAATTCATTAAAAAATTCACCACAGCCAATCAATCTTTCGATCAAAAACGTCACTGCCAAA
>JBKOWU010000084.1:0-5817 GCA_046724555.1 Thermoproteota archaeon
GCTAGAGTCAATCTTCGACTTTAACAGATATCATAGCAGCAAGCGCAACCAATTCAAGATAACAAAAGGTGCGCTAGGTGATGCATTAAAGGAGATACTATGTATTCCTAATATTTTAGCACATGAAGCTGAAATAGGAAAATGGAATTATCCTCTGTATATCATATCACAACAGAAGCTATATCAGGTTCAATTAATTACAGATAGGATTAACCAACTCATCAGGTCCAAAATAAAGGGAAGGGATATTGATTTTGAAATAGCTGCTACGGAGATAGAGCATTACCACCCAGGTTGCACACAGGTTATAGTGACTGTTCCCATAATCAACGATGATAACACCTATGCAAAATTGTACCGCTTTGTGTCAGACTATGCAATGTTTGCCACTCACATTAAACTGACGTTTGAAGATAAAAACAATGAGATGTACATCGAATTTCCTCAACTTCAAAAGATAAATTCGAAATGGAAAAATCACAGCAGTATTTATTACTACAAACGAACCGAGTTCCGCGAATTCATTTTAGGACTAGATAGCAACGATTTGATAGTTTACGATGTCCTATACAGAACATTCAGAGAAACTAGCAACATGCCCCGGTCTCAAATCACCCAAATGACTGTAGGGCAATTAAAGCACTCTCTTATTCAGATTGATAGATTATATGATGAGCTGCGAAACAGCATGAGTCCACCTGCAACTCTTGCACTACCTTTCGATACTACCAAAAAAGTAAGAGCAAAGGCATTGGAACAGAGGGTACTAGACGCTTATGGAACTTTTAAGGAAATGAAATACAAATCCACTACCGGATATTATTCTGATGGAGCTGGTATGCAAACTCCATTTTATTTTGAGATTGCCATATTCCATGACGTTGAGGCGTTGCAAAATAATAGCCTAGTCTTCAAACAAGCAATAAACGGGTCAGCAGTACCTAATGCTGGATGGACACCATTTGGTGGATGTAAATTTGAATGGACTACCAAAAGCAGTAAATACAGATACACGTCACATTCGATTTACGATATCTTTGCACACTTTGGTTATTCACATTCCAAAGACAAATGCAAAAAACCTCACAGTCTAATATTTACAAATCTAGTATGTCCCAAAATTGATTACCAAAGCTATGGCAAATCTAGAATAAACTTTAGTCCGTTCGCTGATGAGATATCTAAAACGGTGGTTCTAGCATGCATGGGTGGTGGTGGCCATTCTTTAGCGAATGGTAGACCCAGAAAACGAGGTGTATTGCTCGAAGTCCTAGAGAAAAGAAAATACAAATGGAATTCAATGAATGAAGTACAAAAATTAAAGAACTGGTGGACTCAATCGGATGTGTTCTATGCAACTCGCAAGTTGCTTATCGAAACTTATCATTATACGAACGAAGAAATCAAACGTGATTATATCACAGGATTGATTAAAGAAGTCTGTGAGGAAGATTTAGGTGTAAAACGTGAAGATATAGGAATACTTGCTGCTGATAGAGCGCAGCTATATTTTAGAGGTAAATGGATGGATGTTGGACTCAAAGAAATAGAACAATTAAGCATGTATGGCATAGCACTTCTCATTATAGAAAAAGAAGGTGTAGCAGAACAACTAAGCGTATTTGCTGATGAGAAAGGAATCGCTCTTCTTAATACAAGAGGATTTCTAACAGAATACGCTGAAATCCTATCAAAGAAGTCAGAGAAGGATGGCTGCAATGTTGCTATTTTGACAGACTTTGATGCTTCTGGTCTAGTCCTAGCGGCTAATGCACCTAATGCTTACAGGATTGGAATTGATTTTGAAACACTCCAAGACCTTGGACTTGATGTTAAAGATGTAGAGGAGGAATATAGGCCAGGAAATCATTCAGAACCATTAGAACAAGGTGGAAAGCTTGCTGGTTTATACCCACAAGAATGGATTGAGTACGTTAGAACCAAACGTATTGAAATAAACAGTGTTACTGAAGCATTAAATGATAATGAAAAATTCTGGAATTGGATAGTTAGCAAGTTCAGAACTAGATTTACTAATTGGGATTACACAAGGGCTGTGAATATTCCAGAGTATAGGATGCCAAAGCCACTTGAATTGCTAAACGGAAATTTTAAGAAGATGGGCACTGCTATATCGATTAAACAACTGGACAAGTTACGTGAAAAGCTGTCAAATATTAGTCCGGGATTACTATTTGACAGAACTGACAAAGTATTACAGGAACAAGATGATAGCATTATGACAATTGGCAAATACGAAGAAGAAATAGCTAAGCAATCTCGACATATTATTGAATCAAATGAAATCTTAAAGCTATTCCTTGCCAAAATTGAAGATTTGAACAATCAACTGGAGCTACAGCAAAGTAAAACTGGAGATGAGGATGACAATAATGGCGTTCCTGCTTAAAGATAAAAGTATAGCATATACCTTAGTAGCTACTGTAATTTATAGCTAGTTTGGATGAGTGTTTTTCATGTTTTCTGGAATTTTCATTGCATTAAAAATCTATAGTTTACATCTCATGTAAAAAATGACAACTAAACAAATTAGTAAATACTAGTTTAAAAAGAAATGTAATTCAGGTACATAAACAAAGCAGCCTATATTATCTCTGAGACTAGTCGGTTTGAGGAGACTCCAACCAAATATCGCTATTAGTTATGCAGCCGTCATACTACAACTAAATAAAAAGGCATACTGCTGTTTTCTTCTCTTCATTTCTGTAATAACTCTCGCCTATTTCATTTATTACAAAACTGTAAAAGCTATTTGTAGATATTAACAAACTAGCTAGTTCGGTTTATTGCGACATGGACTACCGAATTGGGCCGGGGTTAATTGAATTTACCCAGTCCAGTCCATAACTTATACATATCATATACACTAATAATACCTGAACCTTTCAGTCTTATTCCATTTCATTTCGTATGCTTGACATTACCAAATTGATTCTTGAACCAATCTAGAGTCTCGTATATAGTTCCTATGCCATAGTATTAGAAAAATCACAATATGATGGATATGATATATATGATGTTCTCGTATGAGGCTAATGTAGTTCTAAACTAGACGATGCAGAGCAGATGCTATCTGTAGTCTATGGATTAATGACCAAATATGACGTAGACAAGGTATACATAGATGGTGCTAATCCACCTTTTATCAAATCGCTCAAAATACAGATTATGCAAGATACAAGTCAGATATGCTCAGTAGGAACTGGCAAATTATCGATAAGATAGAGCGACTTGAGCAGCCTGAGCTTAAAGATATCCTGGCAAGGTTAGAACAGATACAACAAATCGGACGTATGATATATAGATATGATCAAAATATGAATAAATTAGTACAGACTGAGTTACAAGCTAATTTAACTAACTCTATTCGGTCAATCAGGAACGCAGCGATATGTATCCATATCCCAATGGTAGCCGGTGCCACAAGAAGGATTGTCAACATAGTCGTTGACCGAAAGATCCCAATTCGTCTGCATCTGAATTTGCTAATGAACTAATCTGAAGCTTTTATCACCAGTTTCTCTCAGAAAGTTATCAATATCTATTATGATATTTGAATACTTGTTATCTAGTTCAGCATTAGGCAACACGTAATATATGGTATATTTCGTTGTTAATGAAAGTGGTTTGGCAAATATCAACCACACATTCATATGATGTGGCTGTAAGCATTCCAGTTGTGAGACTCTATTTAAGTCCATCTTTTCCTTTATAAATTGAACAATAATAGATTTCTCAGGTTTTATCTTCAGACTTTGTAAGCTTGGTATGATCACATCAAGAGATAAATCATTCTTGATTGCGATTTTTCTTTCTGATGGTAGAGTACAAATCGTAAGCATAAAATGAAGAAGAGCCTCGCTTAATGTAGTTATAATTGTTGCATAAAAGTGATCGTAATTATCATCGTCATTTAATTCAGAATCTAACTTTGCAATACATTTGCTCATTATAAGCTCAATATATTTTCGTGATAATTCAATGTCAGAAGTGATGTCTGTCTGAATTTTTTCCCTACCTATTTCATACTCTATTACAGAGTACAGGATCTGCTTAATTTCATCCCCAGATAATACTTTTTTTATCAATACTAGCCTATATTGACAATAATAATTTGCCTATATAGCTTATCAATTTTATTTTGCTATGCAGTAGTTTTATACTATCATGAAGATCTATGAACACTATTAATTAGAGATAAACTTGCAATTATATATGATAAAAGCGAAAGTGAAAGTCAATAATATATTAGGATTAATCATATTATTAGGACTAGAAGCTGTTTAATACTAACAAGGAGGACAATTTATGAGTTTTACACAGCAGCCTTCGTTAGAGCAAATACGTGCTAGGATAACTAAAACCCTAAATGATGGCGTTCAGCTAGATATGTCAACCCAAGAATGCAAAAAATTACTTAAAAGACATGTAAATAGCAAAACGAATCTTGTGATCATGTTTGTAGATATCAATAACTCTACACAAATGAGTCTCACTCTAACAGAAAAGAAATTTGCTTTAATATTGCAGACCTTTGCTCAGGAAATAAGTATTGCTGTATTGGGTTATGGTGGATATGTGTTCAAGTATGAAGGTGATGCTGTTATCGCATTATTTCCCGCAGAGTACGATCAGACAAAAGCATGCATAAATGCATTATATTGTTCAAGAGCAATACTGGAAATCATAAGAGAAGTTATCAATCCAGTTTTTAAGGCAAATGAGTTACCGGAAATCACAATAAGAGTTGGATTGGCTTATGGCTATGCTTTAGTAGTACTTTACGGAAAGAGTTTGGAAAAATCCTACATAGATATAGTAGGTTCCAGTATAAGTTTAGCATCAAAGATTGCATCTATAGCACGGCCTAATCAGATATTGGTAGGTGAATTTATTTACAATATTCTTCTTTCATCAGCAAACAATGAAGATTTTTTGAGAAATGTCAAGTTCCAGGAGGTGAACCTGGACCCAACAAGGTGGAAATATCTTTCTCGTTCAGATTCTCAAAGTTTGTATCGCGTGTATGAGTTTTTAGAAAATTTACCATGACAGTCATATGGCTGTACTATATTAAACGATGCTCTATTGTTATTATTAGTTGTTTTTTCGGATAGTTTTGGGAACTTTTTGATAACTTGATCATGACCTTAGTACAGAATATCTTCAAATTTTTTTACTTCTCGACTCGTCAACTTTGTTCACAAGCATAGGTAGTTCTTTAATATGATCATCATGTGAATGAGTTATTAATAGAGCATCAGGAATAAATGACGATGAATTAAACCAAGCATTTTGTGTATAGTCTTGAAGGTTATTCCACTTCCATTAAAAGTTGTACGAAGTCTTGTCTTGACATGTGCGCTATATGGTGCAATAACAGAAATTCTTGAAGCAGTAATTCCAAGCCTTAGAAATTCATAATGAGCGGGGTTGTCACAGGAACTATACTTGACATAAAGAAAATTAGCGACGAATAATATTTCTTGCTGCGCTGCGAAGAGTTAAATTTAAGTTGGAAGCGCTAACCTAGATGCTCACTCTTCTAAGAAGTTAGACGTAATAGCAAACCGTTAAAGCAAATATTGTAATATATACATTTCAAGGTCAATAATAACAAGATGGCAAAGAAAAGGACATCCAAGACAAGAACAAGAACAAGAACAAGAAATAATGTTTCGACATCCTCAAGACAAAGAGGAAAAAGACTTACATCTGCTCAGAGGCTTACCTTGCACTTAAATGAAGCTTTAGCCATAGAAAATGCAGCAGTACAAAGACTCCAATCACGAATAA
>JBKOWU010000317.1:0-5070 GCA_046724555.1 Thermoproteota archaeon
AGAAAGTAAGGAATCACTGGAACTAGCAGTAAATTCATGGAAAATACGTACCAAACTTGCGCCAAAAATAGGAAAAGGAAAGTATGTATTGGCAGAATATGAAAAGATTAAACGTATTACGATGCCATTAGGTGGGGACGACGATGATCATCATCTTCTCTACATTACTACAGAAGTACAAGCTGATCATTCAAACATTATCCGTAGAATTGGTGAAATAACTATAAGAAAATTATTACTTTGAATTAAAGCTTCCACTTTAATACTTAGTCATATATATCCAGGTAGCCTAAGTAATAAAAGCATAAGCAACGATATCATTCTCAAATGTCAGATGATAGGAACTATGCATGTTAGCTCCTGCTACATGTCAGTAGCTGTGGAAAAATAATTTTCCGCGTAGACTAAAAGTCCGGACAAACTGCATGTACTACTGTAAACATAAGTGGGGACAGTCAATATGATTTGGCTGTGCAGTTCCACATGCATTTCATACTTGCACTACACATCAACTCCTAGATTTTATATCGATATTATATCTATTCTTCTCCAAAAAGTTGTTCAAGTATAATATCTGCTCTTCTTTTATTTCCTGACTATGTAGCTTGGCTAAAGAAATCAGAGCTTGATTTTGGCGGAAGAACACTTGATTAAATGTATATATTTCCGTAAGTATAAAGCAGATAACTCCTTTTTGAGTTGAATGTTGTCTCTTCAATTCCAACCTTAAGTGCTAATAGTTCATTTATGCCAAACTCTTTGTACCTAGCCTCCTTCTTTGAGGATTTAGGTACACTTATCGATAATATTTTTTTGGATTTCTTGAAAATGGTAGAATTTCAAAACAAGTCTGAATGCATCAAATATGTCGTTATATGACATGGCTTCCTTATCCAGTGTTCCATCATTATCTACTGCTGTTCTTAATGCGGTGATTAGTTTGTCAAACCTGTCAGAGTTGATGGCATAGCATATTTTGAAAAATATAATAGTCAAAAAGAAGTCAAAAGGTGTGCAAGCGGCAGGATTAGTATTTTGGAGGAGTCTAAGTTACCGTGTTTCTCCCGGTCAGCTCGACTCTTCGTGTCCACTCAATTGATTATACGTCAAGAAATCCCCTCTATTATTCTCACTGAATGATACTGTATAGTTGATATCTTCAGATTCAAGATCGATTTCTTTACCGTACCTCTTTATTGACCTCTCTTGCGGGCGATGTGAGCCATTCAAACATATCCTGAAATACGTATTCTTCCATTTGACCATATGAGGTTATCCATTGATTGGAAGGGACAAATGTATGTCCAAGATCTGGATAGACAATAATTAGATGGTCAGCATGATTTACTTCTGTTAATCTTTGTTGTAATAGCAGCGCTTGTTCAAGGGGGGTTTGGCTATCATTTGCTCCTATGAGTATGAGGATACCGGTATCTGAAGTCACATTCCCTATCATGCTATTGACACTACCTAGGGTAGAAAACGATTTTCCATAACTAGGGCAACCATAGATGTCTGTACATTTGGCTGACAGCTGCGAGGCATTTGGAGATGTTTCATTTTCAAATACCCTTACAAGTGCAGGCTTAAGTTCATTATCAATACTTATATACACATCCTTATTTGTGTTATATTTGGAATTTAATTGCTGTTTGGTCCCATTAGTAGTCTCTAGAAGTAGTGTTAGATTTCCAACCATAGTACTGAAAACTGGATTCTTATTTGCTTCTGATAATGACAGCAATCCATCATGATTACGGTTTTGGTAATATGTGATTAAAGCAGCAATCTCCATCTGTTCTTATGTCTTCTTGCTTGTGTTCGTGAATATTCCATATCCAAAACGGTTTGCCTTGCAGCCTTGCAAATAGCTCTTTTCTTGTATTATCGCGTTGGTGCGCTGAAACTAGCTTTTGCAGGTCTTTGAATACTATTACCACTTTGTGTAGTAGTAGTTATGGCAAAGTCAGCTTTAGCTTTTTGTAGCTCTGCATCTTCGACAAAAAGCTATCGGTCAATCGACTATTTGCTTATTGCCTTGTATTTCTTGAATTCCTCATACTCCGCCTGAGTTTTAGCCAAGTCTCTTTTTGATAGTTTCAATCCACTTTGGATTCTAGCACGCAGTTATTGTGCGGTTAAGGTATACTAGGTTTCTCTTTCTCTTTTAGAATCAGAGCATCTATTAAGGACATGTACATAGGTTTGTGTTTATTGATTAAGAATCAGATTAGAGTAGAGCATATCCTCGCATTTGCAGATGCCATTTTTGCATTCTCTATAACTTTTATGGCCATTACAATTCACATACCAGAGTTCACACGAAACCTTACTGAGGCACAAGTTATTGACAAACTGTTAGAGTCAATCCCTGAATTTGAGATCTATGCAATTAGTTTCTTTGTAATAGGTATGTACTGGATTTCATATCATCAAATGTTCAATCATGTAGTAGGTTCTCGTTCGACTGTGACATGGTTAACCTTGGTATTCTTGTTTTTCATAACACTTATTCCACTTGCTACTAATATGCAAGTTGGTTTTGGTCAGTATCAAATTGTATTCATATTATTTGCATTAGTTCTAACTATAGCTGGTTCGTTACTAACAATAATGTGGCTGTACGCTACAAAGAATAAGTTAATAGACGAGAATCTAACTCATAACGAAATACGTTATATTTTATTAGACGGTATTGTTTCTCCTGTTGTATTTTTGATATCAATTTTGGTTTCCGTTATTGACATACAAATCGCATATTACTTTTGGATAGTCATAATACCTGCGAATATGATATTGCGTAAGAGATATTCTAAATTGGCTATTAAATTTGAATGATGGCAACGAATAGATAGGAAGAAGCGAAAATACTACTCTTGCACTTCAGTACGACGATGCCCCTTTTTCTCGTCATCTACTACGTCCATATCAGATCAAAATACTATTTGTCTACCGCTACCGCCACCCATCGTAGTACTCGGGGTATTACGGCTGCTCTTGTCATCACCATCACCATCAGCAGCACTTGAATTTGAATCCAATGTTGGTGTTTTGTGGTGGTGCTGTTGTTCTTGTTGTTGCTTCGTTTTTATGTAGTGTAATGCACTGTCGATGGTTGTAGCATTCGAGAGGAGCTCGAGTTTAGTTAAGTGTGTATCCTTGAATAGTTCCATTGCCTGTAGCTTTTCTCTATTGTCATGTGAAGTTTGCAGTATCTCAAAGGCGTGCTTGAGAATGGTATCGAGTGCTCTAAGAGATATCTGATATTGCTCTGGCAGGTGCTCAGTAACGTATTCCTTGATGGACTCTTTAGCCTGGATGCTCAGGTATTGCATATCTTCAGCGACGCTAGTCTTTGACACCTGCAGCTCTTGAGCTATCTCCGCGTAGATTAAGCCTCTTGCTCTCAGCTCAATTACTTTGCCCCTTCTCCATTCTAGCTGTTCGGCTTTGATGGTCATTATTCGATATTTTCCTTGGTAGATATTATGGCGTGCGGATTTTTAGCTTTATCTATCGTGGAAGTTGAAGAACGTTATGATTATAGCTGGCCTGAGATTTAACAAATAGAACTCGAACAATGCAAGGGAAACGCATCAGATCTTAAATTTGAGCATCATCTTTTCAGTTACCGGAATAAGGAACACTACACGACGAACATAGGGATGCCTCTTGCTGGTTTGGTGGCTACTTCCATTCCCAAACCTTCAAATGGAAGTTACCTCCTTCGTCGATGTCCAACTCCCACACTCCCGGCAAGCTATTTAACCTTGCAAATTTCGGCGAGGAAGCCTGCCAGATAACTCCACCCCGCCAGCTCGCCTTTAGGCCACTTCCAGTAGGTTGCCCCCTTCCATGAGCCCACACACCTACAGTCTCCCCATCTTTGGTTGTGCAGATTCCATTGAACTCTGCAATCAAGGTTCCTCCATGCGGGGTTGCGACGCCTGTATAGATAGATGAATAGTCTGCACCGAACAATTTGCCAGTTCCCTGATAGGTCGCTTCCACTTTTCCGTCGGTGAGCGCCCTTATTCCTGCGAACTTTCCAGTTTCTTCGAACGCTAAATCTCCTAGAACCATGTGGCCGTAGAATCTATGACTGCTATTTATGGGTTCTCAGTTCCCGAAAGAATTTCGTCAGCTCTTTTCAATTCTTCCAGAAGCAGGAAAAGTTATTTCTGTCTTCACGGGATGGTGCTGCATGGTCTCTTTGCCGGTAACGCTTCACTTGATGATTGTCTTGACGTTGGTAAATGCTTGTCCTTGGGCTTGAGTCATTATATTACTCCCATTTCCCATATCATTAGTTGCTATAATAGTGGTATTCAGTTTGCTTAATCTTCTATATATGAGAAGCAGAATGATAAGGAAGGCTGGCATGGGAATGGGAGGAGGAATCTCCGGTTCAGCATCGTTATCCTCTTCCTCAATGTTTGGAGACAATTATTTAAAGTACTATTGTATGAGTTGTGGAGCACAGCACACACAAGCTTCTTGTCCCAAATGCTGTTCAAAGATGAAGAGAGTTGGATCTTAATTTAAATACAAAAACTCTGAACCCAATTCCTCTATTTCGCTCTCCATTTATTCTTATAACATAATCTGTTATTCTATCGTTGCTTTAAAAGTGTGTTCAAAAAGCTCATAATCTGATGGGCATCCAAATTTATTTATCATGAATATCATGTCAAATAATTCATCCTTGTTGCCAATGGCATCAAAGGAAATTAGTATG
The DNA here is from genome assembly GCA_046724555.1 of Thermoproteota archaeon. GTDB lineage: Archaea > Thermoproteota > Nitrososphaeria > Nitrososphaerales > Nitrososphaeraceae > JAFAQB01. The sequence continues at coordinate 4,739 of JBKOWU010000317.1, forward strand.
TGTACACAATTAGTTATCGACTGCTCTATTCCAAGTGATTAAGTTGGAAGAGGTGTGAGGTAGATGCTTATTTCTTGAGTCAGACATAATAGCAAACGGTTAAAGCAAATATCGCAACATATACATTAAAGGTCAATAAAACAAGATGGCAAAAAAAAGAACATCTAAAGCAAGAACAATAACAAAAACAGGAACAAGAACAAGAAATAATGTTTCGACATCCTCAAGACAAAGAGGAAAAAGACTTACATCTGCTCAGAGGCTTACCTTGCACTTAAATGAAGCTTTAGCCATAGAAAATGCAGCAGTACAAAGACTCCAATCACGAATAA
>JBKOWU010000133.1:0-3039 GCA_046724555.1 Thermoproteota archaeon
TTGCGGCATTTACTATTGCATCCACATGTCTATCTGTTATATCACCATTGACAAGCTTTATGACCTTATTATTGCCTAAGTTCAGCTGACGTTCCAAGCTCATTGCACTGTTATAGTCATATAGCCATAATGACTAGATAATGTTACTAAAAATCTCCGTATTTTTACATTTTCATATTATTAGAATATTCTCTTAATTCAAATGGAGTAACCGCATGAACATATGAAAATGAAATATTGCATAAATGACAGTATAGTTCTCGATGATGATAACGTTTGTCTTTGATAGTTGACGACAGGACAACGTATCTGGATTTATGACAAGTAGGACAGCCACATAATTTTCTATTTAGCTTTGTTTTGTTATTGTTGTTGTGGTCTACCCGCATTATAATCGCTTGATAAATTGTGGCTATTCTCTTAAGCAAATGCGATAATTGCACAATCTATTAGTCTAACAAATATCCTTAGTTACTATCTTATAGCATATTGCTTTCTAAATATTTATTCTTGGAAAGTAAAGAGAGCTATTTTTTATCTGTTTTATATTACCTCTTGCTATAATCCCAAGTTGTTGAGTAATAGCTTTATCAAATTTTTCTTTATGGTATAAGATAAGATAACTTATGTTAGAGATACAAAAGGGCATGCAGTTCGAGGTATATTTTACAGAGGGAGCTGCTACTACAAAAGCCGGATTACAAAGATTCCTTGCAGAAAATCCCCATAAAGAAATTATCATAATAGATGAAATTGATAAGATGCCACTACAGCATCAAGAAGGCTTACTAACTATGATGGAGCGTGGAGAGTTCAAACTACTAAAGTTAGAAATACACAAACTGTAAAAGCTAACATGGTAATATTTGCAACATCAAATAGTACAGAGCGGTTAAGTAAACCCTTGCTCAGCAGATTCACAGTATTTGAAATTCCTGAATACACATATGAGGAGTTCAAAGCAATATCGCTTAGGATAATTAACAAATTACCTCAGAACACAGTAATACAAATAGCTTCATCAGTTTGGAAGACAGGAAGTAGAGACATAAGAGATGTCTTGAAAATAGCCAAGCTATGTAATCCTGCAGATACAGGAGAAGACATAAACAGACTGATATTAATACATCAAAAGTATCGCAGAACAGGTAGAGAATACAATTGACAACCACCATTTAGGCCTTGCTTTATCATTTTACAACCAATACAGGACAATGGGAGTACTTTATTACACCCAAAGCAACACTGCCGAGCAGCAATTTCTTAAAGCCAGACATACCTCTTGTTCCTATAACTATTAAGTCAATGTCGTTCTTTTCAGCATATTCTACTATAGCAGCCTGTGGGGATGCTCCTGTAGAAATAACTTCTCTAGATACGGCAATATTACCATAGGTGTTATCTATCTTATCTCTAATTTTCTCAAACCATTTATGCGCTTCTTGTTTCATGTGCTCTGCATGTTCTGGAGGAACCACACCAAATATTCCTGAAGCATGTCCGAATTTTACTTCCGATGGCATAACGTGTAAAAGTACTAATTCAGAACTATGTTTTTCTGCTACTGTTATTGTTGTTGCTTTAGCAATGGAAATAGCATAATCTGCTGCACTAATAGATTCCTGAGAACCATCTATTGCAACTAATATTTTTTTAAATTTACGGTTGATTTGTACTGATGTCAATTTCAACTACGAATATAGAAATGATAATGGGCAAACAAACAGATATACTTTGATAGGTGTATTTGAGTCGAAGCCAAGTAGGAGTAAAACAATTCTGTCCATTAATACTTGCTAGTTCACATGAGAAATAGTTCGAGTTATTTCTTTGATTTTCGTCTAGTTGTCGTCTTTTTTGTCGTCCTTGTTCCTGTTCTTGGTTCTATCCCTTGCTTACGTTCTACTGATGCAACATAAGCATTGGCTCTATCTTTTGATATACCTTTCTTTTTCTGAATTGCTGCAGATGCATCTGAAAATTTTTCGTATTTCTTCTTTCCTAGTTTTACTGGCATGTACCTAATTTTTTCAGTTGTCAACTATATATTTTTCTTATGTATCTTGGGCAGTAGTCAATAGTCTACTGGCGAATGTAAATCATTGGAAGAAGATAAAGTAAAAGAATAGAATTGTATCTATTCTAGTTGGTCCATAGCTTCGTCACTGTAACCATCACGATAGCCTGAGCACCAATCAGCATTTACAGAATTTTAGTTTTATAGACATTAAAAAGCCGTCAAAAATGTAGTTAACTATTCTTATAAGATAAGTTCTACTAACATAGTTAACAAACTCCTTAGTTCAATTACCATGTAGTTAACTAATTTTGTAGAAAGGGTATTGAGCAACCAAGAAAACTACAAGAATTGGCAACGAGCAGTAGTACAAATACAACAACAGCAAATCACAGACGAATAATTTAGGATAGGCTACCGCTAGCAATAGGAGTTGTACCATTTATGATGCCACTCCAGCAGGATGAGTTAGCACAAATAGTACTACAGATTTTGTGTTTCATTTCAAAGAGACATACATACGATTAAGAAAAATTTTTATTCAATAAAATTATTCCTCAGGTGAAGCGACATCAAAGAAGAAGAAGCTAATAATATACAGCATGTTGAGTATAAAGCAGCGTTAAGAAACCTTATTCTTGTATTAATAGCATCGGCATTAATTGCAAATTCTATAATTATTTTTGCTGATTCGAATAGTAAACATTCTTTCACTTTAATAGGTCTAGATGTAACTGCCAGTATTGCTTCAAGCTTAGGCATTATTGCTGTTTGGAGACATAAACTCAAAGGACATCATGGTAAATCGTATCTCTTTCTTACTTTGGGCTTAATCTCATGGTTTTGTGCTGATATCGCACTTACATATTATTATTTTGGACTAGGAATCAAAGAACATCCAGTTGCATCTATTGCAGATGCTTTCTGGTTTACAGGTTATGGATTCTTTTCTGCACATTTGGTTATGGCACTAAGGTCTATGTCAATTAGATTTGATAATAACAAAAATCGTATTGTCATTG
>JBKOWU010000264.1:0-4939 GCA_046724555.1 Thermoproteota archaeon
GTTAAACATCAAAATATAAAACTATGGTGTGCATGATAAAGTAGTAACAGGATCCGACGTGCCGAAAGAGAAGAACGATCCATCATTCAGAAACTGCATGACAGGTAAAGGCCTGCTGTGTCCATGGAAATGATGTGTTGCAGCCGTATTCAAAATGATATAATAGGTAACTTCAATTCGAAGGAATTAGAGTAGTTCAATCGTATGGTTGCAAGGGCAAACCAGGAGGCTGCTTTGGAACCTATTAAAAAGGCAGTTTAGGAGGGAAGCCACATATCTTCGAGCGCATGTCGGTATGACCTGTATTTGGACTTTAATTTTGTTATCATACGTTATACTTTTGCTCGCGAGTTAAATCTGAGCTATCTCCATTAACAAATTCTTGACTATTGTCTAAACTTTAATGAGCGTTCCAATCTGCGCTCTATACAATATATTACATAAATTAAAAAAAGGTAAAACAGAATATTGATGCATTTCTAGCGTTATTAGGCAAAGATCTCTAGGGGGATGTTGCTGATGCTGTGGCTGAAGCTCCGCCAGAAGACGAACTTATACCATCTTCGTCAAATGCGTCTCCAGAAGAAGAGGAAGATGATAACTGGCCGCGTATTTCCCCGTTTGCATGTTGCCTTGTATGAATATTTGCATATGCCTGACCATCATCTACAAGCTTAATCAAATCGGATATTTGCTTCCCTGCTAATGGACCCTTCAAATCAGCAGAAGTAATAGTACCACCTGTGGAAGTGGATGTCGTAGCACCTCCATCTCCTGCCGAAGCTGATGCAAAAGTACCCCCGATGTTCAGATTTGCTACTATAGGTCCGTTTGTGCTCGCGCTGCCTTTATGTATATGAGCTCCGGTGACTACGCCATTTAAATTAGAAACCGATAATCGATAGTCTAATGCATCTTGTTGAGAGTTTGAAATCAACCTTATTCTAGCCGTAGCATCAGTATCAACTGGAGGCACTTCTTTGTCACCTGTCAGTTTTGCACTGAATATTTTATTAGAAGAAGAGGAAGACGAGGTTGTCGGAGAAGATGGACCTGCACTTGATGTTGCAGTTGCTGTTACCGGCCGAACAAATTTTTCCAATTGAGCCTCGGCAGATTTGACCATGCTAAAGTCTGCAGCCGTGCTAACACATAGTATACCTAGCGCAACAATAAAACATAATACGAACATAGTAGATTGTCTCTGCATACACATGGTAGTTCTATCTCCTAATCCAGTTAATAAGAATTCCGCACTTGAAGACTATTACAATTATTTTTTCAAGTTTTCCTCTTCTTCTTTCTTTTGAAAGCCGAAATAGCAATTATAGCACATTTCTTTTTTATAAATTACTCCCCTATTACCACATTTAGTGCAACTTTTTTCAGAATCGACAGTCGAATCTAGGGATTTAGCTTTTTGCATACATTCTCCACAAATTGGTGCTTCAAGCTTAAAACTGGAAAGGAAACCCGATCCGCACTGGAAACACCGTAAACTGTACATATTTCCTTTTGGTTTCCAACGTCTGAATAAATTAATCAAAATCCCACTTTTTTCATCCTTGATCCACAATTAGGACATTCAGCCTGATTGTGTTGTGATCCACAAGACATGCAATAGTACTTAAGAGAGCTATTACTAGCAGCGACTGACGATGACATCGAGTTAAATATTCCTCCACCTCCAGTTCCCATGCCCATTTTTCGCATCATTCTATTCCTCATGTAGAAGTTTAGCAAAATAAATACTCCTATTATAACAGCTAAGGATATGGGAAATGGTATTATCATAGAGATTGCGATACTGATACCAAATGATATGGCCATCACGATCAGTTGACTTGCGAGAAATTGTCTATTACTAGCAGCAGCCATCTATTTTTACCTACCTAATACTCTTCACTTTTATCTAATTAAGGTTAGCAGTAATTGTTTCCTAACTTAGTAGTAAGTTGCTTACCTTGGCATTAGCTAATCTTTTCCGACAATATTAAATCCTCGTATGGAAATGTTATAGCATATTTTACACACGTATAGTACCCCCCTGATATCTTAGACATTTCATATGCTATGATCCGTTATAAGCTCTGTTGCTATAATATGCTTGCACTTAGGGCCATTGAATTTAAAATTAGGGCATGAACACGTTTTGGTATCGACGTTTACCTGGTAGAACTTGTCTTTTTCTTTGCTGCTTCTAATCTGAAACAGTTTCTTGTTGTATATTGTGTGTTGTTGTTGTTGTTGACGTTCGTATTCAGCCACTATTAGCGGTTCATATGCATTCGATTCTAATATATTATAAGCCCTCTTGATGCGCAGTTGGTCTTCTCTATTATATTTGGAGTATCCGATTTCTTCATCATCGTCATCGTAGTCGTATGTTGCACCTTTTTGTTTTGCTCCTTTCATCGCTTTGTTCTCTACTGCTCTCCTTATCAGCTCCAGAATCTCGTCATCCTTTGTATCAGAAACATGTACAACGTAAATTAGAGCTCTCTTCTTCCCTTCGTATTTCCTAACAATTCTACCTATTCTTTGGATTATTTGATTCATATTTGACGTACTAGCTAAAATTATTTCGATACCAACTTCTGGAACATCATATCCAATCTCCAAAGTATGAACAGATAACAACACATAGAAATCATTTCCCCATCGCGATAGTATTTTTTGTCTTGATAATGAATCAATAGAGCTGTCGATTACTGCCGATCTTACCGATCGGTGTTCCAGTATAGTTTTTAGTTTATTAATAGAATCAAGTGTTTCGCTGAATACCATGACTTTCTGGCTAGGATGTTTCTTAATTATCAAATCAACTACCGCGCTTAATTTATTATCAGCACAGCTCAACAAGCGTTTTCGATTTCTTACGTTTGAAAACCATGCTTTTGCCATTCCAGCGGCAAAACCTCCTTTCTTTAGCAATAAAGACATAGAACCAGCATCATATCTTTTGAAACGCGCAGAAATATTTTTGATTTTAATTGAGTGATTATCGTATAGTTGCTGCTCATCAGTTGTGAGCTTCACCTTAATAGGTATAACTATAGGTTTTGTTAACCTTCCATCTTGTATCGCCTCCTTTAGCATATATTTCGTCACAGGTGGCAAAACAGTGGCAATTGTGTTGAATTTTGGGTCGTTCACATTGATTGTCGCAGTCAGACCCAAAAGAGCCTTTGTGTGATCTTCAACAGCAATATCAAATATCTTACTTAAAATCCTAGCTGTATCACTTACTAAATGCACCTCGTCGAAAATTACCATTTTAGATCTTCGGATAAGATCGGGACTAGACAGGACGCTCTGATACGTACTGATTGTTATCTCCTTATTGATCTCTTTCTTTTCGCCGAAATATACTCCAACTTTGTCTCGTGGTATTTGATAATCGATCAATCTCTTAAAGTTTTGATTAATTAAAACAATGCGAGGTACAACTAATAATATATTGAATCTTGTTATCTTTTTGCAAAGTAGCGATTGTTCTTCTGTCTCGGAGTCGTTAGTTGCAAATATAGCAGTGTTGACGGCCGTAGCAGCAGCAGATGCTGCTCTTCTAGCGCATTCAAACGCTATTTCAGTTTTACCTGTGCCACTGCTATATATTATTGATCCGCGCATTCCAGTTGACATCCATGTATCAGCTGCCAGAAGCTGATGTCCTTTAAGGTAAAAAGGAAACTTTAGATATAATATAGCGGCGCGCTGTGCTATTTCAGGTGACGGAGTCGACAAGGCATTATATCATACTCCCTAGGTTTAGCTTTGTTTTCTGCTTCCCACTATCTGAATACTCAGTCATAGCGATATGAAAAAGGCATGAATAAGCTTGATGGTAGAATGTCGTCTCATCATTATTGCATTTCACTCTTCTCATTTGTTAATTACTAAATTGTTTATCCTGCATAACGAGGATAATAATCAAGAGCACTCATTCGGAAGGGGGAGAGTAGTTGCTGCTTTGGTTTGTTTGTCGTCTAACCTAATATAGAAATATGTTTCTCGACTATGTATATTATAGCATCATATTAAGTAAATGATTAGTTTTTAAAATAAGAGTTCAAAGTTTTCTATTTTATTTGACTTTCATCTTCGGTATTATTCTTAACCAGCTCTTTTAATTATATGGTAACCAAATTCACTCTTGACTGGCTCAGGCGATATTTCGCCTTTTTTAAGCTTGAAAGCCGCTTCTTCGAATGGTTTTACCATCATGCCCCTTCCAAAAGAACCCAAATCTCCTCCTCTCTTTGCGCTTCCTTTGTCAATAGAGAATTCTCTTGCCAAGTTTACGAAACTCTCGCCTTTCTTTAATCTTTCTAGTATTTCGTTAGCCTCGCTTTGTTTCTTAACAAGTATATGTGAGCATTTAATTTTGTCTGCCATATTGATATGTTTAATGTATAGTATCTACTCCCGTCTATAAAAACCTCAATATCTAATCAAAAAGCATTTGTCATATCATTGATCACCCCGGAAAAGTTAAGCTTGATTTTTTTTATTTGGTGGTATCCTTTTTCCCATCAGGTAGGACTGTGGCAGATTAATCATATCATAAAAATAATATTTCCAGTCATATAAAAATGAATACTCTCGGATCTGCACTTCACTATTCATATCGGACATGAAGTAATTATAAAAAGAAGGAATAGGTTACGGTCCTGGCGAAGGTGGTGAAGGGGGCGCAGGAGAACCGGGAGGAGGCGGAACAGGAGGTAAGCCAATTGCTACAAGCATAGGAGGATTGGGTCTAGCAGCAAGAGCAGCTTTCAAGTCCATTGTATGGCCGTTTCTATATACAGTAAATGTGACGGTATCGCCGACAGACTTCTGCTGGTCAAGGTATGTAATTAAATCATCACTCCTTAGTACTTGACGTCCGTCGATAGCTATTATTATGTCTCCTACATGTTTCTTTGAATATTGG
>JBKOWU010000019.1:0-5133 GCA_046724555.1 Thermoproteota archaeon
TGGCGTCCTTCAAAGTTACGATTTGAAGTACTTGCACAACGTTCACCAGGAGCAAGAATATCTGGATTCATTCCAAGACACATACTACAACCAGATTCACGCCATTCAAAGCCAGCAGTCTTAAAAATTTTGTCTAGCCCAAGTATTTCTGCTTGCTTTTTTACTTGTTGTGAGCCTGGCACTACCATTGCCTTAACATTTTGTGACACGGTCTTTCCTTTCACAACAATTGCTGCTTCCATTAAGTCTTCTAATCTGGAGTTAGTACATGAACCAATAAATACTCTGTCAATCTTGATATCAGTAATAGGAGTCCCAGGTTTCAATGCCATGTATTCTAAAGCGCGTTTGGCTGCTTTTCTTTCATTTTCGTTTCCTCTTGCAAAGTCATCAGGATAAGGGACTGTATCTGTAACGTCTACTACCATTGAAGGATTAGTACCCCAGCTGACCTGTGGTGCAAGCTCATTAACGTTAAATGTAATGACTTTGTCAAACTGTGCATTAGTACAATCCTTCAAATTCTCATGCCAAAAATCAACCATAGTTTCAAATTGTTTACCACTTGGAGCATATCTACGCCCTCTAATATAATCGAAGGTCTTTTTATCAGGATAAATAAGACCTGCCCTTGCTCCTGCTTCAATAGACATATTGCAAATAGTCATTCTCTGTTCTACAGAAAGGTCAGAGATTGTTTCTCCTCTGTATTCTATAACCGTGCCTGTTCCGCCGATAGTTCCTATCTTTCGAATTATTGAAAGTATGATATCCTTAGCAGTAACAGCATGTATATTTCTGAATCTTCCGGTAACATTGATCGCAAAAGTTTTTGGTTTATACATCCACAAACACTGAGTAGCTAAAACATGCTCTACTTCACTGGTCCCTATACCAAATGCAAGTGCACCAAACGCACCATGAGTAGAAGTGTGACTGTCGCCACAAACAATGGTGGTCCCAGGAAGAGTAATTCCTAGCTCAGGACCAATAACATGGACTATGCCTTGATTTGGACTGTTGATATCAAACAGTGTAATGCCGAATTCCCTGCAATTTTCCATTAATGTCTGAATCTGCATAGAAGAAATTTGATCAACTATAGGAAGTGATCTATCGGTTGTTGGTACATTATGATCCATAGTTGCAAATGTTAGATCCGGACGCCTGACTCTTCTACCGTTTAAACGCAGTCCATCAAATGCCTGTGGAGATGTAACTTCGTGCAACAAGTGGCGATCTATGTATATTAGCGATGGACCACCGTTGTTACGAACATCTCCATTTTTGACATGAACTACGTGATTGTCCCAGATCTTCTCAAATATTGTATTTGACATAGCGTTGTTGCTTCTTTTTAATTGGTTAATTACAGAAATATAATTATATGCCAAAATCAGTCCTCATTGGCAATGCTTAAATTTAGTATTGAGCATGGTATGCACAGTATATATGTATCATCAAAATAATAATGGTGGCTATCCGGAGTCTAATATTGCAGAGCAGATAAAGAAGGGAACTACTACATGTGCACTAACATGTACAGACGGCGTAGTGTTAGCTGCTGATACAAGAGCAAGTGCTGGTCTATTTATTGCTGATAGACATGTAATGAAAATTCAGAAGGTTGACAGACATCTTGGCATGACAATTGCAGGCGGTGTAGCAGATGCTCAAAATTTAGTAGATATTATGCGATACAATGCAAATATCTATAGGATATCTAACAGAGAGTTAATGCCAGTCAAATCAGCAGCAAGACTTTGTTCTAATGTATTGTTCAATCAGAGATACTTTCCTTACTATGTACAGATTATTGTTGCAGGATATGATAACAAAGCTGGTGGACAGATCTATAATATTGATCTATTTGGTTCAATGACAAGTGAAAAGTTCATTTCTACTGGCAGCGGCTCTCCGGTAGCTTATGGTTATCTTGAATCTGAATTTAAGGAAGGTTTGAGCGTAAATGATGCTTACAAAACAGCTATATATGCAATTGCAGCAGCTATCAGAAGAAATGCGGGAACTGGTGATGATATTAATGCTGTCATCATAGATGCAGATGGTTATCGTGAATTATCTAAAGAAGTAAAACAGTCTGTTGGGGCAGTATATTAAGTAGTTTAATCCATTCACTTTAAAAGCACATGTAATTCACGACCGCATTATTATTATTTTTTCATTTTCATCAAATTTTTGTAAATATATATTCCAGTAATGATCAGTCTGATTGCACATTTTGAAGCATATAATAATATGTAATCTACTTGATTCTTGCAATAATGCCTACGTATACATCTACTCTATAGATAGTTCTAACACTGATCTATTATTCTAGATATGATCTAATTTTGTTGTTACTATTTTTTATGATCTCCGATCCTATTAAGACGATTATATCACAGCCTGTATTATGATGATGAAGGTAGACCAGGAATTTGATATTGTATATCTATTTTCTGCATCTAAAGTATGTATGGTTTTATTCTGCTGATAAATCCCAGTAGTTGGCATCTTTAAATTCTTCCTTAGGTTTTCCTAATGCCTTCCATTCTTTAAATGATCTTGAATATAGCTTGACATTCTTTATACCTGCCAACTTTAACGCATAGTATGTTAGGCCTGACAATGTTCCAGCACTACCACAATATGTAATGACTTCAGAATCAGTCGAAATTCCTCTGTTATCGATTAGCCTTTTTATTTCCTTAGAATCACGAAGAATACTACCATTGGCTAGTCCTATCATGGTATAGGGAATATTTTTAGCACCAGGAATGTGTTCAGTCAAAAAATTCAAACGTTCTCTAGAATCTATCAATATTTTGTTAGGCTGTTCCTTTGCGATTTCTACATAAGATGCATCCGCATGAATACCATGATTTACATTTAGCGAATGTTGTGCTTTTGGAAAAGCATTGATCTTCTTTTCAATTTCTAGGCCACTATTTTTCCATTGGCTAAATGTCATTTCCAGCAATGCAGTATTATCATGACCAACATATTGAAAGGTCCAAGCTACTCGAGCAGCCAGCGCACCAAAAGTGTCATCATATACTACAACTGGCATTTTATCTGATATTCCTAGACTCTCCAAACATTCAACTATTTCTGACGGTGTATTCTTTGCTAATAATTGTGCAAGCGGTAGTGAAACTGCAGTGGGAATGTGTTCTCTTTCGTACTCTTGCACCTTCCGCACATCTACTACGCGAACTATCTTTTTTCTTATTAGCGTTCGTAAAGTATCTGCATCGCATATGACAGATAACTGAAAATTGTTATTATCATTATAACGATTACTTCTAGCTATTATGTTATTTTCCATCTCCATAATCGTTTTTCATTTTTTTGAGTTTTTGTTTTTTATTTGTGATAATAATTTTTATGCCGCGCATTCTCCTCTCGCAGTCTTTGCACTAAATTTTGTATCGGTACCATAATCAGAATATAACTCTGGATCCTGATCTGTAGAAGGTAGCTGTGTAACTGGAGTAAGTATTGCCTTAATATTTTCAATATCCTTTATACTCCCAATTCCCTCTCCTTTCGTGATCATATCGATCCATTGGTTCAATGTCTCTGAACCGCGCTTCTCTTGTTTGTATATTTCGATTATCTTATGAATTGTATCTATGACGCGTTTTGCTGGTACACGCATTATTGTCCTACCTAATTCTCCATGCTCTCCTGCACTTCCACCAAATAGCATTGTATATGTTGGAGCCATTGCACTACCTATCCTTGACGCACCACCAAAGAATCCAATTGTGGCTATTTCATGCTGCCCACATGAATTTGGACAGCCACTAATCTTGATTGTAGAATCTCTTAGGCTGTCATCCGTGTCAATTCCTAATTCCAGCAAGTTGCGCTGTACCTCTTTTGCAAGTCTATGTGAATTTGTGATTGCTAAATTACACGATGTAGTTCCAGAACATCCAACTGCTGATGCTATTGTTAATGCTCCAGAATTTGCTAGACCAATAGATGCTAGTTTACTATAGAATTCAGGTAAATCATTAGCTTTCACATAACGTATTGCAAAGTTCTGGTGTGGCGTGTTTCTAGCAGTACCCTCTGCGGAAAAGTCACGAATTATGCCAGCCAACACTCGGAGCTGATTTGCTGTGATATCGCCTGCTTCTAGCGTTACAAATATTGTAAAGTGGCCTTCTTGTTTTTGTGCAATGACATTAGTATGTAACCATCTTTCATAAGCCGGGCTTTCTATATTAACTCGTTCATTTAAAATGGGTACTTTTATCATTCTATGTGCTTTTTTTGGCAACTGTCTATCATCTTCTTCTTTTGCAGGTTTAATGTCAAAAAGTCTCGCAGTAGATGCAGCAGTAGTCATTTCTACTATTGAACGCTCCTTAAGTACCATCCTTTGGAATTTATCCCAACCCATCTCATGCACTAAATAGCGCATTCTATTTCTGGCCATGTTTTCACGATTGCCATGTCTGTCAAATAGCCTGATAGTAGCCATACTCGTTGAAAGCAGTTTATTCTCGGGTGTAAAGTCCTCTAATAGATGACCTATAAATGAGGCCGCACCAAGACCACCGCCGAGATATACTTTAAACCCTCTCATGCCATCTTTGATTGAAGGTACCAAACCAATATCTGCAATCCTTACTAGTCCATGTTTGTGGCAACAAGCAAAATTGATCTTGAACTTACGTGGGAGGTTCTGACACATGGGATTTCTGATAAAAAATTGTGCAATTGCTTTGGCATAGGGAGTAGCATCAAACACTTCGTCTGGACATATACCAGCAAGGTGGCTACACATCACATTTCTAACGGTGTTGCCACATGCCTCCCGTGTAGTGAGACCAACTTCAACCAGACCCCTCATTACTTCACTAACGTCTTCAAGCTGTACCCAGTGAAGTTGAATATTTTGACGAGTGGAGACATGGGCTGAACCAATTGAGAAAGCTTCTGATAAACTAGCAATCTTATCGAGCTGCTCTGGCATAATTTCACCACTTGGAATTTTGATTCTAACCATGCTGTAATTCATATGCAGTCTAGAACCATATGCACCATGTTGAAGTCTAAATCTACGGAAATCATCTTCTGATAATTTGCCCTGCCTGAAAAGTTTAACTTTTTGAG
>JBKOWU010000360.1:0-10737 GCA_046724555.1 Thermoproteota archaeon
TCATCTGGATTTCTGATTTTGGAATATCATATCTATCATTTCTTTCACCAAATACAACTATCTTATCCTCTGTTTCTCTTATTACATGCCCTATATATGGTGAATCCAATGCAAGTACGCCTCTATTGAAATATTTGCCTGTTGTCATAAATCGATAAGTGATGATACTACATTTGATATTATGTCAGCATACTATTGAAGAAATCATAAATGCCTTGAACAAATAATCTATAGCTCTGATAAATCATAAATCAGTTCTAGTTGATTAAATATCAATCATAGGCGATAAGATCTGAAATGTTAAAAAAGATAACTCATGTTGCAAGATCATCTTCGTATCGTGATGTCATATCGAAACTTATTGAAGATTGTAGAAATGAGTTAAATAAAGATAAGAGAATTGAGATGCTAAATCAAATAAATTCAATGCTTCTAAAATCTGATCAGCTAATTATACCATCTCAAATTACAAGTGAATACTTTAATCATGTATTACATAAAGTAGAAGGAAAATTATTGCTTACTCTGAGTAAGTAGGAATATTCTATAAGCTATATAATAATTGTGTGGTATGGGTTTGTTTGCAAGAGCGCATAACGAAATTGGCATAGTGTGCGGGCTCATAGAGTGAAACCACCCCTTATGGTTTGCTTGCTTGATTACACGACTTCCAACATCAACTACTATTACTAATTCTAATGTCAGTTACATTAGATCAAAAGTATTATTAGAACTATTAGAACTATTTTGCACGTGATTTTGTCCTTGTAGATAAAAAGAGACCATCAAGCTCTACTCACACTACAAGGACGTAGTGTCTGTTAGACATGATATTTAATTGTACAAATTGGTCCAACGTAATTTGTTTTGGAATTTGTAGTATTCCAATTGTCACATTCTCTAAAAAAGGATCATACATATCTTCCTTTGGTGAAGTAAAGCCGACTACTAGGGGTTTAGCTAAACCCTCTTCGACCTTTGTCCAGCTAACAGGATAATCCATTTTTATTTTATATAAATCCGAAATATATCTTAGTTCATTCCCATGTCCTGCTCCTTTGATCGCTCGGCTGGAAGTAGTGGGAGTAGGAGTATAGGCTGCTGGCGTACTACTAGATTGTCCTGTGTCCCAGTAATATTGTTATCAATTCTAAAACCACAATTATTACAATATCTTGAATCTATTGGATTGCTGTTATTGCACCGTGGACAATTTACCACATTGTTGTTAACACTAGCGGTTTCAATGTTTCTTTTTGTTATTGTTCTTGTTCTTGGTGTCATTCTGCTAACTTGTTTTTGTGATTGAGACTGAAGTTTCTCTGTGGCTTTTATCTAATTAGAATGTATTAGTATAGCATAGGAAGAGTAGCTTCATGTTATGTCAGAAACTATATCCGAATCATAATACGAAAACTCTTAGATTATCAAAAATTGTACTGTAATGACTGAAAGCAAACCGAAAATAGCTGATATCGCGAAAAGTAATATTAGTTCATTATAGGAGTTATAGAAGTAACATTATTTAAATAACATTGATTATAAATCAGACACTAAAGTTAGAATCATATTTGTTATAAATATAAAATGAAATAATATAATAAGGAGAATAGGGTTGTGTGGTTCATAAGACCTTATTTGTCCTATTCTTTTTCTTTTTTTGTAGCGGAATATTTTATGCCAGCGTGAAATTCCGATATCTTTCCAAAACTCTTCTAAATCTAATACCTATTCATGAAACCCGGCGCCTATTATTTCTTTTTTAGCGAATTCGGAGTATTCTCTTTCCAATCGAATATAATGCTGATTCAACTGTCCTAAATAATATATCGCGTCGTAGCGACAGTAATTTACAAGATGTTTAGTCTTTATGTCTTTATTACGAACTAGATGGGTAAGATATCGCAAATTCAACTGGAATCCAACCAGAAGCCTTCTGTATTGTAGTAACCAGATATTTTCGCTTTCAGTTTTGATATCCGGAGGATAGAGATGATTCTCTCTAAATATGATTATTTCGGTAGAGGCTTCTCTATCTTGTTCATCAAATCGCTAACAGTTTTGACATCACCCGCCCTTCTTGCTCGTTCAGTCTATTCATCTGCCTACAGAACTAAGAGAATGGAGCAGATGGAAATTCAGCATGTAGAGATAGAAGGTTTACCTTATCAGGTATTAGTACATGACTGAATGAAAAGGGCAATTAATAAAAATCAGCAACACTGTATTATACAAATAGTTAAACATGGCACTATAATTAAAAACGTCATTTGACATCAATCGGCAAGGTGTCTATTGGATGTAGAATGCCAGTCAGGATAATGGGAATAATAAATGTAAGTTCAGAATCATTTTATAAAAATTCAATCAAAACAAGCATTCAAGAAATCTCTAAAACAGCCACCCAAATGCAGGAGAGTGGAGCCGATATAATTGATATTGGGGCTATGTCTACTGCCCCATATCTCGAGACTATCATACCTTTTGAAGAGGAGATTAGAAGACTCAAACCTGCAATTGAAGCAGTAAGAAGCAGTTGCAGCCTACCCATTTCTATCGATACGCCAAGATCCGCAGTGGCTAAAGAAACCATCGAATACGGTATTGATGCCATTAATGACGTTACGGGATTAAAACATGACAAGAATATGGGGAATCTCTTATCGAAATCCCAATTACCGGTAATCATTGGCGCATTTGGTGGTAGTCAATCATCTACCCTAGGCAAAGTACCAGGCACGATAGAGACCCTTAGACAGAGTCTAGCAATAGCAAATAAATCAAAGATTAACGAGAACAATATAATCATTGATCCATCAATTGGCTTTTTCAGACACGAAGGAAAAAATCCATTCTACACACAGATCAGAGATATACCATGGTACATACGCGATATAGAAATTATCTCAAATTTAGATAAACTCAAGATCTTTTCAAAGCCGATCTGTATTTCTGTATCCAGAAAATCGTTTATAGGGAATTTGTTTAATCTAAAAGTTGAGGATCGTCTGATTCCATCAGTGGTATCGGAATTAGTAGCTGTATTAAATGGTGCAAACTTGATTAGAACACATAATGTTAGGGAAACAGTCCAGGCTCTCATAATGCTTGAATTGCTACATTGACACCTAATATTTTAACCAAAGTTGTAACTCTTTACCTAACGTGCAATTGTTAACCGGTTTTTACTTAATGTAAAAACTACAAGATTATTTAACATTAACCTTCTGCGTAAATCCGTATCTATGGTCGCTACTGCACATTTGTGATTTATAGCGTAGTCTATTATGGTTTCATCAACATGGCGTGACTTTGCGACATTTACAACCCGAAATTTAGAAAATGACATTTCAATCGCAGTTTTTGCCATTTTTGATCGCTTCGGGCCGGTTTTGTGTTGCAAATCCTTTAGCTCTGATATCACAACATCAGGAATTAAAAAATTCAATTTGCCAAAATAGGCTTCAATTTTGTCAATCTGGCCTATTGGGGTAGTCGCAAAAACCATCAAGAAACTTGTATCACAGATAACATCCATTATACATCGTCTATACAGCAACAAAATGGCATATATTATTACGTTATTTTCAAGAAAACGTGTAAGTTAAGCTACTATATTCTCGAGTAAATGAGCCAAATGTGATAAAGCTAAAGGAAGGTGATACCTTGGACTGGCAGCTAACTGTTATGAACGGTAAAAATGGTGCTCATAGTGGAAAAGGAACAAACCTCAGCTAAAAAATGAAACATCGATCTCTAAGCTATATTCTGCAATAGCGTAGAATTAAGCGGGAATCGATCTTATATCGATTTATTATTCCTTTTGCGTTGTTCTTCCTCTTTCACTGTTTCAGAAGGGACATCTGTTTTCCTAACTACATGTTCTATTCTCCCGTTTGCTTTTTTCCCTTTACCTTCTAATTTCTGTTGTTCGCGCAGTTCTGAATCATAATGTGTGATAACCCAGCGTCTTAAAGGACTTCCCAGAATGGCTGATTTTGCTGAGATAGGCGAAATTGTATCAAGATGCATCGGTCATGAGAACAACAAATATCTTGATGCGTATTACAGGAATATCGACATTCAGGTCGAAGAAGCAATTGCATCCAATCTTGTTGGAAATGCAATTATAAAATTGATGGAAAGGCTAGAAGCTAAAACACGCAGCTATGTTACCATCAAGGAGGATTGCAAAAGTAACTGGTGCAGTTTACTATGGAAGGGTACTGCTACGGAGCTACTTGCAGATTTAGAAAGCGTTGCTGCCGAACTGAAGATTAATACACGCCACAAGACATGGCCTAAGGCACCTAATAGCCTCAGCAGGCGAATTAATGAAGTCAAGACAAACCTTCGTGAAATTGGCATTGTAATTGATAGTGGTGCTAGAGATTCAAAAACTAAAGTTAAGACCATAGAGATACGTAAGATATCGTCAATATCGTTACCAGATAAAAATCAAGCTCAAATCACTGGCGATATTAGTGACGATATTAATCACAAATTAACGACAGTATCGTCCGATGATAAAATAATATCGTTACATAAAACACCTCAAAGTTACGCTCAAAATGACACAGGTAACGATAGTTACGGTGGTAGCGATACTTTACATACCTTACAGGGAAATCCAAATAACTACGCACAATTAAAACACAAGCCATATTGGAACTTAGGAAAATGGCATTGTAATGAATGTACAGCAAGTGGCGATAGGTTCTACATGGAAAACACTGACTGTAAAGGAGGTTCTAAAAAATGAGTAGTGCTAAGGAATCAAATCGTCGTGTTGTGGAGCACAAGAAATATGTCAAGGATGAAAAGTATGTTACAAACCATGGCATAGAATATACAATATATGTAACTGTGGTAGATGGCTTTGTAGAAGAATATCTCATCAAATCAGCTAGTGCCACAGATGTATTTACCAAAATCATTTGGTAAACGACCGTACAATTTTGTAGATAGTTCCATCGTTGATTGATAAAACATATAGAAAGCCATCTGTTGGTCCAGTTTTTATATCGCTAATCGCGCCAAAACCAGTCCCAAATGTTACTGCAGATAGTTGGTTGTCATTATCTACTACCAAACCAGATGATCCAGTCTGCGGCTTTATTCCTGTCCTGGTACTGTTGACTTCAAAGTAGTACAGGTTGCCATTATTGTAATCGCCAACGAAAATATTGTTTTTGTATTTCTGTCCTAATGCTGACGACTTCATGAATTCTATACCTGTCACAGCGACAGAATTTTTCCAACTAAATACAGGATCTGCATAATGAGAGCCAGGATAATTAACTAGTTCATCAGCAGTATTAACACCTTCGTTTCTTGATAGCGGACCCATGACTTTAATCCATCCACTGTTAAAACCTGGTTTTACTACGTTAATTTCGTCATATACATCAGGCCCATTCTCAGTTTGCCATAAATTAGCAGTTATAGGATCAAATGCAATCCCAAAGCTGTTTCTTATACCATATGCATAGTACTTGTGCATCTCAACATTCGGATCATTTATGAACTGATTGTCAGGAGCTGCAGAACCATCATTAGGCTTAACTCTAAATATTACGGAAGTATTATCAGGATCGGGCCCATCTAAGATATTCTGGAGCTTACCTCTATGATTGAGATCGCCTATTACTGCGTAAAGGTAACGATCTGGACCAATAAGCAATTTCCCACCATCATGATTAGGCCCTGGAAGTCCTGGAAGATCTAATATTAAAGCAGGGTTGATCAGAGTTTGATCCTGTTCATTCCAATCATATCTATAAACCCTATTTCGAAGGTCTCCACCATTTGATTGGGTATAGTATAGAAACACAAATTTCTTATTGTCATTGTTACTACTGGCAGTAGAAGCATCGCCTGTCTTGGTACTATTCATAATAGCAATTCCAAGCAAACCGCGTTCATTTTCTGTATCAACAGGTACTTGCAATACTGGCTTATCCTTTAGTATTCCGTTTGATACTAGGCGTACTTGTCCACCTTTCTCCAATACTAGGATATTGTTATTGTCAATAAATGCCATGCTGGTAGGAGAATCCAAACCATTAACCAGAGTTTGAACTTTCAGGTTTGGATCTTTAGTTATGGAAGGAGCTGCTAAAGCGGTAGGAGAGTTATAAATTAAATATACAATAGCAGGAATTATGATAGCTAACGATACAGCAATTTCAATCTTTATTGCTCTTTTATTCAATGATCCTGCTTACTAGATCACATATTATAATGTATTAGTTGATTAAAATAATAATAGATAATCCTGCCATTGCTGCTGTGATGATTGCTACACTTTTAGTTACCACATAATGTTGCTTGATGCGAGACTACTACATAATCTATAAAGCTAACTTCCACACATAATCTTTGAAATCAATAATTGTGGACTTATATCAAAATATCACTACATTAAGAACTGCTGTGTATAATAATGGAACACTCCCCCAATTAGCTATTAGTTTTGGTCTGGGTATTACCATTTTGACATTCCATTCTAGCACTTTCAAGAAAGAACAGATTAAGGTCAATCACTAAATAAACATGTAAGCTTAGTTAGATAGAATATAGAGAATTTATATTCCGAATTAATTTCGACAATTAAATACAGCTGAAATGATATAAGTCTAATAAGTGATCTGTATCAATATGTCTCAAGAAGAACAATTTCAAAAGGTGGCAAATAAGGATGATTTGAAGGAAGGGGGCATGCTTAAAGTAGAAGCCAATGGAAAACAAATTGTCTTATCTATGATTGAAGGAAAAGTATATGCTATTGACGAAATCTGCACTCATGAAGGAGGGCCATTACATGAAGGTGAGCTTAATGGCTATGACCTTAAATGTCCATGGCATTATGCAGTATTTGATGTTAGAAATGGTGAAGTTTCAGATGCAACAGTATGGGCAACAAGCCTTAATTCTTATACTGTAAAAGTAGATGAGACAAATGGAGATATACTGGTAAATCCAAATGGCAAGAAAATGTAATGCTTGATGAGAAAGTAAGAAGCACCTATTTTTTGATATATCTGACAGAACTGGAATTTATCTAGTCACTACCGCTCAATAAATTAGTAATCTCGCATTGTTACAATAATATAGAAGAACTCAATAGAAGAGCATATGATGAAGCTGCAATTGCTGTGCCATTGGAATATCGTTAACATAAACAATAGCATGAATCAGAGCATAAACAATCGATAAAGGGTAAATGATTCATTTCCTTACTGAAAGTACGCCAGAATTAATATTTTGTGATCTTAATTAGCTCTTCAATTAACATACGTAGCATGCTTAGGAAACATATTACATTCAAGTGTTCTTTATACGGGGAATTGTGTTATTGCCAATATCATAGCCTTTTTGTCTAAGATACTTTAAAGTCAATTTATACACCAGTTCATCATAGTCTGTTACTTTCAATACTCTTTTCCATGAAACTTCACCGGTCTCTGAAACTTCTTTCGATAATAATTCTGTGGTTTTTCTTGCTTCTTGTCTACACTGCTCCATCGTTTTGCCGTTCTTATAAGCATGAATACGAGAATCGCAACTAGTAGCATTATTCTGCTGATTTTCCACTAAGTAAAAGTAGACTAGCAACAATTTAAACGATATTTAGTTAGTATTTTGAGAAAAATTGGCCCCTAGATGAATGAAACGGCGAAATGCATAAAGCTGACTTACATATATATTCATTGAAATAAAAAGCCGTGGACTTGCAGCATATACTGAGTGTAAAAGTTGAAAGCCTTGTCAATTTACGAAGGAGAATATTGAAAGTTTGAGCACAAAAGTTGAAAGCTCACAACTGCAAATAGAGTGGAGAAGAAACAAAGTCGCAGAGCTCGATAGCCAGGGTCATAGCCAGCCAGAGATATCAGGCATATTGCAGGTAAGTATTGGGACTGTAAACAGAGACTTATCTATTTTAAGACAGCAGGCTAAGGACAATATCAAGGGATACGTTGACGAGCGATTACCAGAGGAATATGAAAAATATCTTGTTAGATTAAATGCAATAACAAAAGAAGCATGGAATACAGCACAAAATACAGAAGAAGAGTATTCATATATGATTGTTCAAAGCTTACCTCATAAATAACAAATTTTATATCTTCCACCTGTAACATTGACATGCGTGAGCATTGTTAGACACTAGGAGTAGTGATTTGTGACATAATAGGACTCACCAGAAAGAGCCTTTTCGTTGGGTTAGTTTTAGCCATTATTATTTCTGACTCATTCATTTATTTTGCTCAGATACAAACAAAAGCTTTCTATTCAAGTTGGATAATAAGCATTAATGCTTCTACTGCTGCAGCACTAGCTATATTTGTAGTATATAGACATATGCAACAACGCAGACGTCATCAACAAGACCATCATAGCAAAAGCCATTTAGCTCTTGCAATAGGATTGTCATTATGGCTTTGTGCCGACCTTATATGGGCAAGTTATGAAATCGTACTAGAAATAGTTCCACCTGTTCCATCAGCGGCAGATTTTGTTTGGTTATCTGCTTATGCCTTCCTTGCTTATTATTTATATTCAACATATATTGAATTCCATAAAAGATTCAATTTTAATACCAAAATCCTAGTCACAAGTATAATTGGTTGTGGAATATTCCTTACATATATAATTGCTCTTACCACAGGTCTATCTGTTTTATCTTCTCCAAGGGGCATTGCTATGTTTGCAGTCATAATCGCCTATCCAATTATGGACGCCGTTTTAATGGTTCCTGCAATAGTAATTTTGGTGAATTTTAGAAAGGAGCCATTGTGGTTCACACCTTGGATATGTGAATCCTTGGGTTTATTTTTAATTGCTATATCAGATAGTTGGTTTGCAGTCGTTGTTCTCACGTCAATAGTAGAGCAATTTTGGTTATCTTCTATATTTTTTGCAGCCCATTATTTAGTTATAGCTGCAGGATTATTATGGTATGTGAAATTTCTGCTAACACATAGTCAGCCAAGTGATGAGCGTAGTACATCAGAACAAATAGAGACATCGATTATCGCCCCAAGAGGTGGCTTCACTGACGAGCATAAATTAGAAGAAAAAAACCATAAAAGAATTAGTTACACAGGACTTACCGTCATAGCCGCTATAGTAGTTATTGCTGTAGCAATTGGAGTTTATTTCTCTTTGTATTCACTGCCATCATTCTCCTCGTTTTTCCCCTTTTTCTAATGCAGATTCTGAGGTAATATCGCCGGCTCCGGCCACTGCTTTAAAGCAGCAAACAGTGACAATAGGTGCTCTCATTCCAATAACAGGTGTATCATCTTCTTTAGGTGAATCAGAAGGGGCAGCACTAAAGGTTGCAACTAAAGACGTCAATGAATATCTTTTGAAGACTCATTCAGGCATTGGTATTGAGCTAGTTGTAAAAGACACACAATCAAATCCATCAGTTAGCTTAGAAAAGCTAAAGCACTTAGCAGCAAAAGGTATAAAGATAGTTATAGGTCCTGCAACAAGCGCAGCAGTCCAAGGAGTAAAAGACTACGCTGATAAAAATGGAATAATATTAATTAGTCCATCGAGTACTGCTCCATCTTTAGCGATAGCCGGCGATAACCTTTTCAGATTTGTCCCAGACGACAGGCACCAAGGTGAAGCGATAGCCAAAAGGATGTGGGATGATGGAATAAGAGTAGTAATACCTTTTTGGAGAACTGATATTTATGGAAACGATTTGGTTAAAGCAACAAAGCACAGTGTCCAAGAGCTAGGCGGCAGAGTTGCTGATGGAGTTGGATATATACCAAATACAGGTGATTTTGCAGCCAGTCTTAATAGAATTAATTTTATCGTTTGGGACCAAGATCTGAAAGCTTTGGACTCTAAAGTAAACCAAGCTATATCTCAATATGGCACAGATAAGGTTGGAGTATACTTTGTAGCATTTGATGAAATCGCACCCATTTTTATTCAAGCGCAAAACCATCCTACACTTTCAAAAGTAAAATGGTATGGTAGTGATGGTTCTACACTAAACAACAAGCTTATAAGAAATACTGAAGCTGCTGCCTTTGCAGTAAAAACACGTTTTCCAGCTCCCATTTACGCAGTTGAAAATGATAATGACGAAAGGCTCAAACATGTCGAAGCCCAGATCCATCAACATATAGAAAGAACGCCCCGATCTTACGCAAGTGTTGCTTATGATATACTATGGATAGCAGCCCTAGCTGAAAATAATACCAAAGCAACACGAGATATTAATTACTTGAAAAATACAATTGAGAAGATAACCAAGTCCTATAATGGAATCACGGGCAACACGACTTTAAACCAATTTGGAGATAGGAAGTATGGAGATTATGATTTTTGGGTTGTAAGAAATAATGGGAGTACTGATGATTCCTTTATTTGGACGCGCGTTGGCAAATACGTGCCTGGTATAAGAACTGAACAAGGGCTTATCACCAGATCATCTCCGTAAGGTTAGGTAGAACTCTGAGACCCTCTATCATGTTCGATTAAATATAATATTATGTTAGAAGAAATATCGTGGTAAACAGAAAGGATACGCACAACAATAACAAAATGACGAGGAAAAAGAAGAAGAACAATAAAACTAAAAGCATAAAGAGAAAACGCTATAGTTTAGGAGCAGTATTTGATAAACACGTCAAACATGAATTCCAGGACCGTGATGTAGATGCAACCATGAAAACAATGGTTGGAGAACCATATGTACATCAC
>JBKOWU010000046.1:0-5752 GCA_046724555.1 Thermoproteota archaeon
TAAATCTGCTACTGAAGCTGCTTGCATGATATTAAGAGTAGATGATGTAATTGCTTCAAGTAAATCAAAAACGCCTCCTATGCCTCCAGGAGCTGGTGGTGGAATGGGTGGAATGGGTGGAATGGGTATGGAATAAAAAAGCTCCTTATTTTTGGAGCAAATGATAAGAGCATTCGTAAAGCAACCGAGCGGTAGGACTTGTAAAGATAGTCAATCCACACTATCACCGTAATAAGGTTTGGATGTCATTTCTCGTGCAACTTTCAACTCCATCCAACTTTCAATTCTACGTATGTTTTGTAATCCATGTTACTCTAATTAGGCTATATATCTCAAGATCAAGCGACACCTTGTTAAAATCAGCTTCACTTAGCAAAATGTTATTATCTTTGCGCAAGATGTTCGTAAGATCTGAGTCGGATTTGATTAGTTGGAAAGCTGCTGCCTATCATCTTACAATATCCTAACGCCTTTATCTTACCAAAGCTCGTTGCCTACTCATTGACCATGCTGATATATGTTATCAGCAGTATTATTCCTTGTGGAGTTTTCTAGAATAGGCGTTAACAGTTCAAAAACGTTCGAGGAAGTATCAAGGGAAACAGCTGCAACTGCTGCAGCAACAACAACTTCCTTTCCATAGGAATAAAGTAATTGCAAAGAAAGCAAGGGTAAGGGTTGATTTAATAAGATGAGAAAGACAAGACAACAACGAAGATTAGAATCACTAACGCAGAGAAAATTCCAACGACTTGAAAGAGCAAGAGGAATTTAATCTTCTAGGCTTTGATTAAATGAAATTTGACTCCAGAACAATGTTATCCAAAGGGTAATAAGCGCGAAGGTGTATGGTATACATATCTGTGTACGAAAAGATACGAAGAAGGTTTAGGCCTACTAAATATCCTTAGTAGTTCACAGATAACCTCGTAGGGTAGGTGAGAGGAACTTTACTTTTGAATAAAGAGTGAAGGGATCTTGCCGAGCCTACAGGGATTATTATCGCATATCCCTTTCTCCTTCCCTCGTGGCAGCCAACTTACCAATTCTGTAGACATTAGGATATGTAATACATTTACTTAGAGATCTGGGCTTTAAGGTATAGAAAATTAGATAGTAGTAATGTGCTACAACAAAACATCACAGAAGAGGATGAGGAAGTTGAAAATGTATTATGAGAGAAGATCAAAATACCGGATCTAGATCTAAGTAAATTTATACAATCAATTACCATAGATAGCATTTCATCATTTGAATCCCATTCAATTCCTCCACCACAGAAAGTTAACATCACAGATTGTAAAGGAGTGTACGTACTGTACGGACTGCAAGTGGGCTTTTCCAAACTTTCAAAGTATCTTTGAATGGAAAAAGAGAGACGTAAGGAAATTTTTGGAATCAATTTTCAACAAGCATTACGTGGGATCAGTGCTATGTTCTCGCTAGCGACTACCAACATGATATCGATCCCATTAGTTGCCATATGCAGTATAGCAATATGATTCAGCCGGCTCTACAATATTTCCAACCAAGTAATTACATATCACGCTACGGAACAGGTCTAATTCAGGCTGACAAAAACATACAGCACTCTAATAATATTGACGCAAAGCCGGTAGATGTCGGAGCAAATCATAGTATAGTTTGAAAGGATGTTCAAAGTACAGCTGGAAATAAAACTATGGGTGCGGCCAATAAGACATCAGAAGCAGCCAATAGTACCATGACCAATGCAGCTCAAGGCGGTAGTAGATGGTTATGCTTTGAATCTGTATACATGTATTTGTCGCTATTATTACTTTGACTGGTTCGCGATGATAAATACTCTTTTTCTTTATGTACTGCCCCTAGACAATCATCGCATATCCGTTCTATATTAAGCGAGATTTTAAAACTAGTCCTAATATTCTTTGGTCAGCCATGTGAAGTAACTAATTCTCTCTCATGTTCTGAACAGACGTTTTCTAATGTTATACGGTGGTCAAAATTATATTTACATCCGCACATATACTGAATTTGTGTATCTTTCCTTGTCTTAGCATAACTATTGCTGGTTTTCCTCGTTTCTTGACCAATCATTTCTGCCATATTGTTATATTGTATAACTATAATATTTAAACGCGGCAATCATACGCAAGCATTTATGGAGTAATTATCTAATAATTGACAATAAATGGCTTGAGTTTTAAAATTTTTTCATTCATTACATCCATCACATTAGAGTTAAAATCAAATGAGAGCAATAAGTAGCTTAATCAAATCTTTCTCTTATACACACGAACATTTCCCAACTTTTTAAACGTCAATTATTATTAGGACGACATACAGGCAGAATTGGTACCACGGAAGCTATGTTACTCCCCATTTCACTTATAATATTAAAGGTCCCTGATTTAGTGTAAAAATTCTTATATGTACTAATACTCGTACTTCTTAATGAAAGTACTTTTACTTTTGCTAACCCTTTTTACTTTTGCTCCTTTCCAAGCAATGGCGCAAAACACTACAAGTACTCTATCCGCGGGACAAAATAATCCCTTCTATCCTGTGGCCAATACAAGTAAATTTATGTCAAGCTTGTCTACAGCCATGAACTCATATAGTGGTGGAATATGTTTACATCCAACAAACGATTCTGTAGTCTCAACATGTTATGGCTATCTTCAAGGTGCTCTTGCTAAATTACAATCCATTATTACGAATCAGCCTGCGCATACCTTTAGCCCAGAACAGCAAGGAAACTTTGGCAAGGGCTATTACGACGGATATTCCACTGCAGGAAATATTGCTAATGTAACGTTTCCCAAACATTAGTCGAATTTTTATAACTGCAAGCTTAGTATTACAGCATCTCGGTTTCTATGTCTCTTGCTCTTTGTTCTCTTAATTCTTTATACCACTTTTTTCTTCCCTTCTTAAGTGAACAAAAGCTAAAGTTAATTGAACATCATGGAAAAGCTCTAAAGATAATAGAAACACAATAAAATATTAATAAATATGTGTGACTTAAAGCCGGAGAAATTTAATTATTGACTTTCGAGATAAGCTAATTCTCTATCGGCAGGCTAAATGAAAATGTTGCTCCTTTACCACTAGTATTATTCTCTGCCCAAATTCTCCCACCATGGGCTTCTATTATATTTTTTGATATGAATAAACCTAAACCGTTGCCACTTGTTTCGTGTATTACACCAAATTTTGAGAACAGGTTTGGAAATAGGCCAGGGTCTATTCCTGTACCTGTATCTTTTATACTAACGACGGCTTCTTCTTTATTGCTATTGTTATTCTTGCCATCGTCTTGATCCTTTATTTCTATACTAATAATGACATCGCCTTCTTTCGCAAATCTAATTGCATTAGATAAAATATTAGAAATTACTTGTACTATTCTTCCTTTATCTGCTTCGACAATAATAATGTCGTTTTCCTCTACCCCCATTTCTTCTAAGCTACCCCTGACAAAATGTACATTTGTTCTTTTTCCACTACGACTACCATTTTGGTTAATTATATCTTGTGTTACTGAGAATACTACTTTGCCTAAGTTGAATCGTTCCTTGTTTAGCTTTAATGTCTGACTTCCTTCTACCTTTGCTAATTGTAATATATCTTCTGTCAATCTTCTGAGTCTTTCAGCGTTCCTTAGGATTGGGATTACATATTTTTTGCTTCCTATATGTTCCGTATCTAACATCTCAGCATATCCCAAAATGGACTGAGTTGGTGTTCTAATTTCATGAGCTGCAATATTAACAAAGTCTCTTTGGCTTTTGTACTGACGCTCCAGCTGCTCATTTGCCATCTCTAATTTGCTATGTGATTGTTTTATTTGTTCATATAACTCTGTCTCATTCCATAATGTTTCGAACATTGCTGCATAAGACAAAACAGTTGATCTGCTATTTGAATAAGTGGACAAACCTATTATTTTATTGAATGAATTTATTTCTTTTTCTCTGTACTGCTGTTGTTTTGATTTTGTTTTTGAGCTTGAGTCTGAATTGCCAAATATCTTTTCTTCCTGTGCTATGTTAAGTTCATCTTGTACTTCTTTGTTTATCTCTATAACCAATGATTCTGCTCTATCAACAATCAAAGTTTTATTCCGTATATCCGAATTATAATTAAAACATCTTACATTAAGACCATTTATTTTCTCTAATCTTTGAAAATCCTCTCCATCATATCCATCCTCTTTTGGCATCAGAATTCTGGCACTAACTGTATTTTTTGCCAGCACATCCTCCAATGCTTGGATAGTTCCCAATCTCTGTTGATTGCGGAAGACTTTTGTAGAGGAAAATACAAATTCAATTGTAGATACAGCTGACGATATTAACTTTAGCTCTAATTCTAGGACTTTCTTTGGATTATCTCTTATAATTTCAATTGTTTCTGATGATGATCCCGTTGTTGACGATTCATTCCTGTATGTATTAGTTTCGTCAAAGTTTGAAATAGAAAATACTCAACTTACCCACCGTTGTCACGACATACATTCGTTTTTCGTACCTATTTAGCAGATTGGAAAGAACGCTACTTAAGTATTTTGATTTGAAAAGTTATAGAGGCAGTGCCGCTCCGGGATTTTGCAATTGGTTTTCCAAAATCATGAGAGTTTTACTAAAAGACATAAAGCACAAGATGAACTGCCGACAAAGGTAATGGATACTGAAGAAGATTTCGTGATGGGTAGAGAAAGGGAATGCTAGACAGACTGAATTAGTTTTTAATTTCTCCATATTATTATGATTCATTTGAGGTTTTGTATGCATAATGCTATTGCCCCCTCAATTTACCAAACAAAAATTGTGTTGTTAATTAGAATTTGTGAGATCTCCTTAGGCTTTTCCGCCTTTCTTAGCTGATTTGGATTGCCTTTTTACTATTTTTTAGCCATTTGATTAAGTGTTGATATATGTATGCTATATATTGATATTTATATATTTTCTACGCACATTCATCAAACTAATTAATACCTAGATTAATATTGTACTAGTATAACTAGACATACTAATATTATTTATTTCAACCTAATTGACTTATTGTTCCCTATCAATTCATGTTTATAGTCCACGCCTATCACAAAGTTCTGAACAACAGTGGTAAAGACAACTACAATATCTTATCTTTAATTTACCGTTACATCTATGTGTTGGTTCTTAGAAATTCTCTCAATGCATACGCTTCCTCTCTATAAGCACGAATAGTTTGTGTTTTTCCATCAGGGCAGTTCAATGTGACTGTCACTATATTTACTTCCGCATCTGAAGCAAAAACTTGAGGATATACTTTTTCTATTTTACAACTCGAAGCAAGTAGTTTCTTTAATTCAGAGATAGACCTGAACTCTTCTGACATGATGTTCACGTAATTTATCTTCTTGTTAGTGTCATTTTTCTTTTGGTATTCCTCTTTTCTTTCCAGCTTAATCTCTCACTATTTAATGACTCAAAATTCTCATAAATGTGAGGTCTCTTACTTCTCATCCCTTCTACTATTGGTTTGGCTTTATTCCAAAAAGGAGTAGGAACGAATATTTCAAAATAAAGATCTTGATCTATCAGTCCATGATTTACAAGAGTACCAGATAATTCAAAAAGTCCGCATAAATCTTGTATTCTCCTACGATTGGAGACATGATTCCACCTGCTGCCATATCCTCTTAGATGTTGACACAAATTATTCTATATTATTCTATGAATGTCTATTAACTTGATTCAAGTCCATCCTCAAAATGTACTGAAGA
>JBKOWU010000267.1:0-3340 GCA_046724555.1 Thermoproteota archaeon
ATAGTATGGCAAGGTAGACAATACGTATACAGTAAAGAACAAGCGGGATTTCACATATGATAATAGACTCATCTGAAATCTGATCTCCGCTTTCATAAAGCGATTTCAAACTCAGCTTCTATATACACTGTTTGACTGCAATGACTCATCTGAAATAATAACGAAAGGATATGAGAATGCTCTCCTACTTGCAATCCATGCATTTGAGACGATCATGACTGGATATCATAAGAGATATTGTAGATGTTATGTACTTATTTTACTATAAATGTTATCTGCTTTTTAGTAACAAAAATAATAAAAACACGAGCTACATAACCAAGGAGCTTATCTTCGGATTTGGTACAGCATCTGATTTCACTACGATTAAGCATGTTGGAGTCCACATTTGGAGAAGAATATCATTTATGGAATATCTTGGTAAATTTTGCAACGATGAAGAGTGCCTAACATAAACAAAGGACGAGGATAAACTACATGATTATCACGAAAGAAGAACTTTTTCGAAACTCTATTAGAAAAAAATAGGATTCTAATTAACAACATTATTTCGGTGCACATCGCTTGATGTAGTAGCAGAAGTTATTGTTAGCATTGATTTACATGTTGAAGCCCAAAAGATCGTTGCTATTAGTATTTTTGAAAGGTCTATTTAATTCTAGAGTCAGAGGATTAATTTTCTTAATCCTCTGAAATTCATTTAGGTTCAATATCGCTCTTCGCAAGATATCCTCCAGAAATTTGTTTATATGAATAAGTCCATCAAAATTTGTGGCACCCTCATGAATTATACGTTTTCTTTTTGCATAAACTAACATTATTTGAAATTTTCTTTTAGTCTTCATCATCCGTATTGTATCGTATACATGTGAGGTTTTTTTAAGGTGGCTTAGCGGATGGAATTGAAAAAGGTCATTGAATGACTCATCATGGACGTAAGTCATAACATCAAAAATACGTCTAGTCGTCCTATTGGCAATAGCTGTGGCATATTTAGTTAACTCATAAGAGAACTCAAAACTAAGATACTTTTTCTTTTGATTACATGTTTGTCGTTCATTATTTATGAAAAGAACAAATTCATCTATTTCTCTGGCTGCTATTTCTCTTTCGATTGAGTCTATGTTACATTCCCCGAGAGTTTCTATTATTGCTAAGAGTCCACTATCCACGAGGCTTGAGCTGAAATTTGCATATGATGTCCTTCTGCTACAATATCATAACCTTTGGCTATGGTAGACTCTAAAAGGGTTTCTGTAATGTTAATCAGCAGCGTATCCAAGTACAATCGATGCACATTCCTAACATTTTCTTCCCATGTGCATATGAATAGCCGCTTGTCAACTTGGTTCAACCCTGTTATTTTAATTTTGTTATGGTATAATAGAATATTGTTCGAATTATAAGATCAATAGCTTGTTATGATATTATGGCTTGCAAAAGAAATTGCCATTTAATTCAAAAGACGCAATGAAGCTAATTGATCTAAACCACAAAGCATTGATCTTTTTGGATACACCAAATCATACACTACTGGAAGCAATAATGTCTCTTCTTAGTCATGACCACCATGAAGTAGAATACCACTTTGTTGATAACTTTAACGGCATAAAGACAAAAACTAATGTGTTAAGAGGATTCCCAACCGTGATTTTTACCGCGGCAATAGATTACAGCAAGTATCA
This sequence comes from Thermoproteota archaeon, assembly GCA_046724555.1. Taxonomy (GTDB): domain Archaea; phylum Thermoproteota; class Nitrososphaeria; order Nitrososphaerales; family Nitrososphaeraceae; genus JAFAQB01. Next base: position 1,686 of record JBKOWU010000267.1, read on the forward strand.
ACGCTGGCCCGAAATTCAAAGGAGATTTATAGTAACTAATCCAAAGATGACAGCTGAAAAATATAAAGAATCGATTGAACTTATGGGGGCCAAGAATGGTTTACCTGATTTTGTATATGATGCTACAGTAGTTTCTCAGAGTGAAAAGAACCAAGCAAGAGAAATCATAAAGCAATTAAAAGAAAAAATATTGTTTGTTTCGGAACGAAATAATTTTGCCTCTCCAAATGTGTTTATACCATTTCGACATTCCTTCTTTCATTAGCATTCCTTGAAGGTCAAATTAATCAGGTATCAATTGGAACGTTTTGTTAAACGTTTCTGGTTCTTGTTCTTGCTGCTGTTCTTGTTCGGTTTCTTGTGGTGGTTGTTCCATTGGTTGTCGTTGTAATGATTGTTGTTCTAACTCCTTTTTCTTCTCCTGCATAAATCTCCCTGCATCCTCCATCACTGCTGTATTAGTAACTGCGTAATAGGAATCAAACGCCATGGCAGCACACCCAAAACTAGCTGCATTTGCTATTGATCTAGTGATATCTGTGGCTATTGAATTGTTGGCAGAATTAGATTAAAAGCGACATAATAGTTTAATGTGAAGCACAACTATGGGTATTCTATAGTGAACTGAGTTATCTTTTGAAATACAGAATAGCAAAGCCAAAACTATCAATATGTGTATATTGTTATTCCCAAACCACACGGAATTTGACATTAAATTCCCCATATGATGGGTGTAACAATTTATCAAAATAATATTTATATATGTAGAGAATTCTATTTCTGGTCAAATTTAACCAGAAAAATGCAGGGGGAGAAGAGAAATAGGAAGAGAATTACATAATCAAACCAAGAGAAATAGAATACTCGTAGTGGAAGATGACTCTGATATTTCTATGCTTTACCAAATGGTGTTGGAAGATGCTGATTTTCAATGCATCTCATTTACTGATTCAGTTAAAGCTATGCAAGAATTCAGACCTAATTATTATGATTTGATTTTACTTGATATCAAAATGCCTGTACTGGACGGAGTTGAGCTTTGTAAAAAAATAAGAGAAGTTGATAAAAACATACATATTATTTTTATAACAGCTTCAGGGGAGTTTTATGAGAAGGTCAGAGAAGAAAGGTATCCTGAACTAAATAATTATAATAATGTTAACTATATTCAAAAGCCAATTGCAAATGAAGAGTTAATAAAAGTAGTAAATGGGGCGATATATGCGAGTGATGCAAACTAGAATAAGCCATTGCCAAAATAAAAGAGAAATAAGATGCAAATATACTGTGATATTCTCAGCGCAATAAATACGGAGTAGAATAAGGGTGGAGGGGTAAAGCCCACCCAGAGTGAAGTCAACGATGAGAATATCCACAAATCTGAATTATATTATAACCTTGCTTTTGGCGGTGTATTTTGTTGTGGATATTTAGGCGACCACTTGGGAAATCAACCGTATTACACGGTGTTGGTGTAATAGATGCTCTGCTAGAGATCATCTCTAACACTAAGCCTAATTCCACTATGGATATCTGTGGTAATTCAAAATTTCCATCAATGATCTTATCTTATGATTCTGTCAATAAATTAATCAATAGATCTTTAAGACATGGAGGTATAAGACAAAGATACATTTTTGAGATTACAAAGGAAA
>JBKOWU010000065.1:0-2413 GCA_046724555.1 Thermoproteota archaeon
AATTTTGGTATTGTTCTAGCTTTTGCAATGATAATGCTGCATAGAATGATGAAAACAATTTGAAACAGTTCTATAGCTACTTCTAATTCACTTAGTTCATTATGTGGCACTGCAATAACCCACAATATAATTAAGATAGCTGTTCCACCTATGCCGACATAATACCAAGGTTTACTCCATCTTTTTACCACGGGTATAACCCAGAACCCTTGAGCCAGACCTGAGATTATGAAGAATACAATAACATTCATGGGCATTTGCGTAAAAAACATTGGAACAATTGCTAGATGTAATGCACCAGCAATAAAGGTAGATGCGGCAGCTGCGTAAAATAATATTTTATTACTTGTCAAGAGCTCATTTTAAATTATCCCCTTATTATGTTTATAGATAGACAATTGGTGTCTTCATGCTGAGAAATCAATTTTTTGATCGAGCATTAAGAGTATAATTTAAATACACAACACGCTTGGGAAAGCCATGCCATAAAACCAGGAAAATTGACTTCAGAATGAATATGGGTGCTCTATTATGTGTTTCCATTTATATGATAGTAACTGATAATAGAATACCCCTTTATCTGAACAATATTTCTAGTAACAAACTATAACATACAGGGTGCGAACAGCAACATACTATGAACTTCCGTAAAAATGCTGCAGGTGTACCAAACTCACAAAGCCAGGTTCAACTTTTTCCAATATTGCTGATTAACTTTATAGGAACTCTAGGTTTTAGCATTGTCTTGCCCTTTCTAGTGTTCTTAGTCAAGGATTTTGGAGGCAATGCAATAGTTTTTGGTATTGTGTCTGCAATATATCCTGCGTTTCAGCTCATAGGAGCACCAATCTTAGGAAAATGGTCTGATACTTACGGAAGAAAAAAAATACTTCTTTTAAGTAATGCAGGAACCTTAATCGGCTGGATATTTTTTCTTGTAGCATTGTTTTTGCCTTTTTTCTTGTATCATTTTCTTGGAGGAGCTATCTTCCTAATCAGTGCAGCTGTAATATTCGCAGTTTTTATCCTGTCTTTTCGACTGCTAAGGATTAAAAAAGATGGGTGGTAATAGGGTTTTGCTCAATTCTCCCCTAATCTCGTCGATTAAAATGAATGTTATATAGAGCGGAATCAAGTATAGTCTAATAAGGTTTTTTGTTGAGATTGGTTTTTCCGTTTTTCCGATCTTACTAGGTTTGATATCTTAATACCAACTTTTCTAAATGCTAGCTTGCTCTTATTGTTATTATTATTACTAGTATTATCAATAAAGCTGAATCTGTCTACTAGCTCTTCTAAAACCGATGCAATGCTCTCTCTATCATTACGTAAGTTTGAAAATGAAATTTCTCTTGTCTCAATCGAAAAGTCAGATCTAACTAGTTTGACTCCTACAGTTCTAAACATGTATCCATGTCTTTTTACTCTTTCATAGACTTCATCTACTAACATGTTTAGATATTGAATAATTTTTACTTTTTCGTTTGTAGAACGGTCCAATGTCTGCTCAGTACTTATAGAGATATTGTCTTCTCTAGGAGATACAATGTCGTTATCTCTGCCGTTAGCCACCTGCCACATCCAAAGACCGTTCTTTTTGCCAAACCTATCCATCAGACTTTGAACATCACATTTAGCCAACTGACCTATAGTTTTAATTCCCATTTCTTCCTTTAGGGCGTGTTGAGTTTTCGTGCCGATACCAGCTATTCTGTCTACATCTAGATTCCCAAGGAACGTTTGCAGCTTGTCTGCGTAAATAATAGTAAGTCCATCAGGTTTCTTAAAATCAGAGGCTATTTTCGCAGTTGATTTTGTCGAAGCTATTCCTATAGATGATAACAGTCCGCATTGCTGCTTTATTGCATCTTTGATTTCGGCAGCATATTCTTCTATATGGATACCACTATTATTTTCTGCTGCTGATAATTTCTTTGTGCAATCCAAATATGCTTCATCTATACTAGTCTGCTCTAATACATCTGAATATTCTTCTAATATTCTCATAACTTTCTGCGATACTTGATGATAGTATGCTTTGTCTACAGGATTTAGAATCAATTGAGGACATAGTTGTCTTGCGCTAAAGAGAGACATAGCTGATCTAACTCCATATTTTCGAGCCTCATATGAGCATGACGCAACGGCCCCTCTGGTTATTTTATCTTTGGTTTCATCAGTCATAATAACAGCATGAGGTTTTCCTTTCAGGGTTGGATCTCTAAGCTCTTCGCACGATGGAAAAAATGAATTAAGGTCTACGTGCATTATTACTTTGCCAATCCATTTACAATGGTCGTATTCTTTATCAGGCAAACTTAATAATCTTAAAATACAATTTGCCATCTAGGGAGTATTAACAACTATTATTGCAGCGTCGAGGGGCTCTTTTTCTTGTTGGTAGTTGTTATTT
>JBKOWU010000372.1:0-3007 GCA_046724555.1 Thermoproteota archaeon
TGATAATCTACCACTATTTTCTTTGATAACGAAACAACATCAACAATATTGACATCTTTTGTATACTGATTTTTGCATAATCATCGCTCAAACATGACATTATCAATATAACACCATTCCCATGTCTCACCTGGCTCAAAAGACCTTATAATTGGATGCTTAGTCGATTTAAAATGTCTTGTTGCATGCTTATTAGGAGAGGAGTCACAACAACCTACATGACCACATGATAAACAAAGTCGTAAATGTACCCAATCAGAACCCATTTGAAGGCATTCTTCACAACCGTTTGGTGTTTTTGCATCTATATTTTGATTTACCTCCTTTAGATGAGGATCTGTCTGGTTCATAATATCTATAATAATACTAGATACCGTACCTTATAGGATATTCGGTTCACAAAAATCCATTCATATGAGGCATATTGATATCAGTTACTTACTATGAATAGAGATAATATTAGTGCATTAGTAATGGCAACGACAGTAGTAGTAGCTTCTGTTATCGTAGGATTTACAATATTTTCCAACAATTCTGGTATTAATCAGGTTTGGTCAGTACAACAACAACAACAAAAAGACAAAGGCTTGGTAGTAAGTAGTGGTGCTCATTCACCGGAATTTCAATTAGAGAAAAACTATACCAATATGAAAAGCGCTGCCCAAAGCGGAATAAATCATCCGGTAATAGCAGCTGGAATGGTAGAAGAAAATCATACTATGACTACTACAATGAAGCTTAATACTGCTCAACTCAAGCAAATTGACAAGTCACAATACATAAAAGCGCCTGAATTTGCTCAAATTAGTGGATACATAAATACACCTAATAATAATAGTCCAATTACACTCTCATCTCTTAGAGGAAAAGTAGTTTTATTGTATATTTGGACATATACGTGCATTAACTCGATTCGTCCTATGCCTTACATTGACGATTGGAATCAAAAATATTCTGATAAAGGTTTAGTCATAGTTGGTATTCATTCACCTGAATTTCAATTCGAGAAAAAATATGTCAATGTGAAGGATGCTGTCAAAAGATTTGGAATAACCTATCCTGTAATACTAGACAGTGACCATGGAACTTGGAATGCATATGAAAACAATTATTGGCCCAGATTTTACTTGATTGATACTCAAGGATATATAAGATACGATCACATAGGCGAAGGTGATTATAGTCAAATAGAAAAATCAATTCAGTCGCTAGTGGCTGAACGTGCTGCTCTGAATGGTGCAAAAGAAATAAGCTTCAATACAAAGCCAACAACACTAATCAAACCAGCAAGTTTGTATTATATAGATTTAAAACAGAGCACAACACCTGAAATCTACACAGGATATAATACAGCCAGAACTCCACTTGGAAATCCCGAAGGCTTCAAACCAGATCAGACAGTTTCATACTCAATTCCACCTAATACAAATTTCAAACCTAGCATTGTATACCTTCAAGGTAAGTGGAAAAACAATTCCGATAATATGGAATTGCAAAATGAAACAGGCAGAATCGCATTGGTCTATTATGGAAAGTCGGTGAATATAGTGGCTGGAGGGAAAGGCGGAGGTATTGTATCTAACGATAATGACAACGACAAATCTGGTACAGGTAGATATAGACAAGCAGCTGGAAATTCAACAGCCAATATATCCGATAATTCGCTAGGACAGGATTTATCGTCTGATGGTATTTTCAGAATTGACGGACAAAGGCTGTACAATTTGGCTATACATAACAACTACGCTGCTCATTATACTTTGATTAATGTTAAAGGAAAAGGATTTCAAGTCTATACCTTTACTTTCGGGTAGACGGATAGATGATACGACAATATCAAGACTTTATTGATAGGATGTATTTGAGTGCAGCGAATGCGGAGAATATGGCGAAATGTATCGTGAACTAACAAGATATGCATATACCACTTATATCAAATATGATCCTCCGCATTTTGTGGAATGGCAATGTCCTAAGCACCCAGGTGTAAAAACAACACATATAGATGAATATATGGAAGATATACCTCTTCATTCCAACTTATTAGAGGATAATTTACTGTAAAAAGAAGCAACAGGAATAGAACATTGCACAAAAGACTATTTAGTTATCTTTCAATGAATGCTATGCAGAATAATCATCATGACCAACAGAGTTTGTTCTTATTGTGGATCAAATACCGAGTATGATGGTGGTCATTGGTATTCTTTAGCAACCCGTGATAGGAAATGTCTTTATTTTCTTTGCATTAATTGTTATTCAAAACAAACACAATGGACTCATGCTAGATGGCAAAATAGAGAAGTGCAAGACATCAAACAAGGAAGTTCTAAAATGAAACCATCTTTACTGCAAAAGATTATTTTGAAATCTATAGAGTGATGGCTATAGTTAATTTCTTGAGCTCGGGGGCTTCTAGCTGGACCTTTTCTTCAAGCTCAACTGTGTTTCTATAAGACTCACCATCTTCTTTTATTTTTAATATTATGGACAATAAGTTAGAGTCTTCCTGGTCTTATTTGGCTTTCCCTTGGTACGATTAGTATAACTTGGTTGTTCTTTTCATTATACGCATGCTGCTGATACTTCTTATTTGCTTCAAATATTATCGGTTCAGATGCATTTAGTTCGAGAATTTCATAGGAATCATCGATTATCTTTTGTATGTGATTATTGCTCATTTGTATTTGTAGTAGCATAATTAGTATTTAGGAAGGAGAATACTCAAGGTAAAGGGGGAGGGAATATTCTCTTTACTATCGACTATAATTCAAGCTTATTAACCAATAATAATAACTTCCATATCTTAACTATGATCACAACTTGGAAATAAATTTTTCTCCAGACTATGAAGCAAATGAACCAGTATTTTGGACCGTCTTTAAAGACTTATCAAAGAACGACGATAATGGACTGGTTAGCTACTATAAACTACAAGAAAGACTGATATCGACTGGAAAACTTGATGCTGGAGGATCAGTTCTGATGATTAAGCATATGGAAAAAA
>JBKOWU010000059.1:0-18873 GCA_046724555.1 Thermoproteota archaeon
ATGCCATATGCTTCAAGTAATGACTCTGAAGACTCATTTCCAAAATAGTGTATATATTTTTGGGCCATACCGCTGTTAGGTGACCAACCAGCGTGTTGATTAAGTGTGCTGGATTTAAGTTTGATACTCTTCTCAGTGAGAGCTGAATGCCGGCGTACATATGGGTTAAACGGCTTCAATAACAACGCTTTGATTATTTGTTTATCTTCATCTGAGATTGTATCATCCTCAAGTAGCTTTGGAAAGAACTTTTCTTTGTAGCCCTTGTAGATTCCATGCAGACTATTAACAGTAATCTGCTTTCCCATAGAACTTCTACCAAGACCAACAAAGAGAGGGCAGTTTGGATTGTTTCTGCTTGGGTGGTTGGATAACCAGTCTTTTACATAAGGTATAGACTGGATTAAGGGTATATGTCTTGAGCCTGTCTTACCATTAACCAAGACTTCGGCATATTGTTTATTGCCAGCTGACTTGAATACAATATCTTTGATTTTCAGATTTAAAATCTCATGGGGTCGTGCTGACAAGTCCCTTGACATAGTATGATAACAACTATCTCTCTTATTTGTAATCCATTTTAGGAAAACGAGGTCATCTTCTTGTGTCCATAAGTCAGAAGGTTTGTAACAGCTTATCTCTTTTCTCTTTAGCCGTTTGACGCCCATTATACAATCAGGCTTTCGTTCAAGTGCTGATATCTCACTCCTTCTTTTCGGGTCTTCGACATTTGGGTAATATAGCCATTTAAAAAATCTAGACAATACTACAAGCTTTATGTTATAGCTACCAATCCATTTATGAAGTGGGTCTTCGTTCTCTGGCTTGCGGCATTTGTCTAGATAGCAAAGAATATCATCTCTTGTCATATCGATGAACTTTTTTTCTATTCCAACTGCTCTTGATAGCTCTGACAAAAACTCTATGATATATCTTTTGTAACTTAATCTAGGATTAATCTCCCTATTCATTGCTATAATATAGTCACATATTGTCAATGCATTTTCCTCTGACAGCCTGCTTCTATCTTTTAAGACCATTTCACAGAATCTATTAGTAGTAAAACCTTCAGTAACTAAAACTATTTTTCTATCGAGTATCGTTAGAGGGTTAACATTATTTTCATTTCCATCTAGAAGAGGGTCATCTTTTGTGGAAGATGTTAATATTTCAGCTATCGATTTTTTGGAACGTCTGGACATATTAGTATGATATAGCTAGCTTAACGTACTAATAATACTTTGTATGAGCAAGTCTTATATGTACGTAATATTGTCTGGAGCATAGACAATAAATTGATCTGCTGGGTTCCATTAACAGAATTGGATCAAGTATAATGTTAAAAATTTTCGCTTCGGCTTTGCCTAATTTGACATCAGAAATCTATCACATAGGCAACTAGTCTATCTGCGCAATGGCAGGCTAAAGTAAAACGTAGCTCCCTTGCCATCACTATTATTCTCAGTCCAGATTTTACCACCATGAGCTTCAACTATGTTCTTTGATATGTACAAACCCAGCCCAATGCCCATATCAGATTTTGTAGTAAATTTCGAAAATATCTTTGGCAGTATTCCGGGATCTATACCCGTACCATTGTCTATGACGCTTATGACGACAAAGTTGTCATCATCGTCGTTCTTATTATCATCGGTTTTCTTTTCTGTGGTTACATGAATAGATCCTTCTTGAGTGAACTTGATTGCATTATTCAATAAGTTAGAAATAATTTGGATTATTCTTGATTTATCTGCTAAAACAAAAATATCTTTAGGCTCATAGATTAGTTGAATCCTTCCACTATCAACTTCCGCATCATATTCTTCTAGAAGATCTGTGATGATATCTTTTAAATTGAATCGTTCCTTATTGAGTTTTAACGTATGGCTTTCTATTCTTGTTACATCTAGTATATCATTTGTTAATCTTTGAAGTCGGGTAGCGCTTCTACGTATAGCCTCTATAGATTCTTCTCTTACCTCAGGTTGGGCAAACAAAAGGCTTGAATGCAACAGGATTGATTGGGTAGGTGTTTTCATCTCGTGACTTGCAATATTGATAAATTCATTTTGCATTTTATCATGATTTTTTAGTTGTTCATTAATTGAAATAAGATAATTATTTGCTTTCTTCAACTCAAGGGTTCTTGAGTTTATAATGGATTCTAACCCTTTATTCCATGATATGATTATCCATGCGATTCCAAATGCTATTAATCCTATTGCTATTATCATCAAGGTACTAAAATTATTTTGTTGTTTAAACAGTGAGTTAACGGTATTTGTAAGATCATGTGGAGAAATAACATATATTGTCCAGAGTTTTTTTCCGTTATTGGTTATAGGCTTTGAGACTATGCTGCTCATCTTAGTACCTAGCTCAATATCGATAGAGTCAGCATTAAATCCTACAAGTGAGCGCCTAATAAAGTGATTCAGTGACTGTGATTGGGCGCCCGAGATTTCAGACGCATATTGAGATATATTTTTACCGGTCAATCGATTATTGTAAGACGACATAATTGTCCCATTATTATCAACAAGTATTACCAAATTCTTTTGGACTTCTGCAGATGATTGTTTTTTTAGAATGTCCGACTGGAGGTCAAATGTTATTATGGCAGCGACTATGCCTTTGAATGATCCTAGAGGACTATTATTAGCATTTAGATTATGTTTATCAATAATTGGATAGGAAATATACATTTTAACAGGGTTCCTGTTGTTATTTTGTTCCACTATAGTATTGCCATAATACGGAGTACGAGTATTCTTAGGTATTGTAAAATAAGGTGTACTGCTGAAATTAAGACTATATGGATTTTGGTTTTTGCCTTCGTTGAGGTTGCTAGCACTACCACTTAACCAAATCAATTTGCCATTTTCATCTACCCACATATAAGAATCTGGTAACTCATTTGTAGATTCTTGTACTGCATCTAGCAAAATTCCGCTGGCATTGTCATGATTTTGAAGTCCACGGGAATTAGAAAGAACCTGTAGATTCGATTTAACAGAGTTTAACCCATTTGATAAAATTAACGAAATATAGTCGGCTTGTATTTTCGCATTTGACCTAATGTCTTCTGACTCAAGTTTAAGAGTCTGATCAGAATAAGAAATAGAATACTGATAGGAGAGGATAGCTAATAACGTTGCGCAAACAGCAATAATAGTTAGTAAGATATAACTTTTCTGAGGAAACTGCAAAAATCTCATTTTTGCTGATTATTAGCAGCGCCGTTATTAGGAGTCATCGCATTTGTCATCTCTGCTGACGGCGATATTATACTTTGTATACGATCTATCAGCTCGTCCATAGCGATCGGTTTTCTAATGAAGTATCTTTCATCCATTGCAGGAAACATCCTTCTTAATTCTTCGTAGCAAACCTCAAATGCTGTCCAAAAACAAATTATAATTCCCTTATCTAATTTCCTGATTACTTTATATAATTCAAATCCATTCATTTTAGGCATTTTTACATCAAGAATCAGTAAATTGTAAGTACCAACGCTATAGTTTGACAAAGCTTTGAGGGGTTCGTTAAGTACGTCGACTTTGAATCCCTGCAGTTGCAAACCACTCTTTAATGCAGAGGTGATATCTGATTCGTCATCTATGATGAGAATCTTGTATGGGTATAGTATGGAATTATGGGCATATTTGCGTTTTTCTGGATAATATCTATCCCCAGTACTGCTGCTGTTTGAGTTTAATATGCCCTTTTTTAAGAAGAGCTTTTGTATCTCGTTATAATGTACTATAACGGCTTTTCCTTTTCGTGTAGTCCTATAATATGTCCTATTATTATTGCCCTCATCTTTGTAAGTTTCTAATAAATTGTGATAAAGCAACAAGGTAAGATAATGATTGGTCATAGAATCACTTAGATTACCCTTTCCAATTATATGATTTTTTAAACTCCCATCTAGACAAATATGAAGAATAGTGGCCACTACGTCGATCTTAGAACGTTGACCGCCAATATTGTCTTGTTGTAGTTCGCTAATAAGAAAGTCATTATGATTATCCTTACCATCATCATCATCACCGTACAAATTGGTCATACAGCGTATCGTGCAAAGTATATCACAGGATAATGATAAGTCTTCTGGAAGACAAATGGCGAGGAAGATTGGTCAGCATAAGCAGGCTATATAAATTTTTTCATTTTTTAGAGATACGATACCAGGTATATCAAGGCCATATTCAAGTAACAGACAAATCTACTTTCATGTGTTGTTCTCAAGTTAATCTAATACCAATATTGACTAGTTCTTTTTTAACTTGTCATTTTGGGAGTATTAGTTTCTTATTGCTTGCCTCATTTTTTTCTATTTTTGACAGTACTGATAGTTTTTTTCTAGGAAACATTTTTTCATAGGATTGCAATATGGTTCTACAGAATTCCGATCCTTTCTCTGTTGGTTTGTAAATACTAATTATTCTTTTTCTTTGAAACATTTCATTTTTGACGATCAACCCGTTCGATTCTAAATAATCAATAATATACTCATGTTTTTTCAAGTTCAATCCACAATAACTTATTAAATTGCTCTTGTTAAGCTCACCATGCTCTACTAGTTTCGAGAGTATGTCTTTGATAATATAATTTCTGTCTCTGTACGAGCGTGTAGAACTTGGCAGAACCATCTGCAATTCACTGTTAATGGTTCTTCCTATTCTGTTGTCTTCCATCAAAGTGGAGTAGTCATATACTTCGGATTCTCTGATACAATTGATTACTTTTTTTGAATCTAGGCTCATGCGCAATCTGCTAATATTTGGGAAATGATAAAAGCAAATCCAATAAACGTTGGTGAAAGTTCTTCCCTATTAACAATCAGCAGTCATCCTGCGACACTGATGGCTCTTTCATAGTAGTCACATGACTCGTCATTCAGTGCAAAAGGTCAGGTGATAATAACTTTACATCCAAAACAATCTGCAATAACAAAGTTCACTGAAGGACCAGTGATATGTACTAGAATACTCACATTAACTCCGCTATCAGAGAACAAAACAAAGATCGACGCACTATGGAATATCGATATGCCTGGAATTCCTCTTTTTGGAAGGACTTTTGCAAAAGATAATTTCATGAACAGCACAAGAGGCCCTTAATAGGATTTCACAAACTGCTGCAGTGCGGTAATCAATTGCAGAGCTCTTTTCTCTTTTGTCTTCTGTATTCCATGTTTATCTGGTTCAGCAGAAATCTACTCGTATGTATGACACATAAATAGTAGCCTGTCTATCTAGCCGTTTGTCACACTATACCCTACTCATAGAATGGACAGTAGGTTTTCTTATTGAGAAGACACGTTAGGCGGAATATAGTTCGCTACAGGAGAACCATGGTGATGAACAAGTAGCCACTGATTCAGTTGTTCATTGCGTTCGAATACATTAGTGGCAATGACACCAATTCTAATTATTCGCCCATCAGTGGAAGTTGTTTCTATGTTTTCTACACATACAACTACTGCTGCTTTGTTATCAAGTGCTCTTACTTTTGTATTGGTAATTACAAATCTTATCACCTCTGTATTGCTAAATATCGTTATCCAACTTTCTCGTACTGCCAACCAACCAGTAAATAAATCCCAGCCTGGATGTATGCAAACAACATTTTCGTCATGCATCCATAGTTTATCCATTATTTCTATAGATAGGCTTTCGAATGCACGATAGAATTCAACGTTGACCTTATTTACTTCTCTTGTAATTTGATCATTTTCTTGCATTTCTTTCATAAGGAGCATTAAACTATATTATCTTGAAGATGACTGTCAAAATGTCATTCTGCAAATTCCTAATAATTTTATTTATTCTTATGTCAGGAGACACAGTATATACATTATAATAGTATATAGTATATTATGTCATCAATAACCAAACGTCTTTCTTTACATGCTCCAGCAAATGTCATTTATCGAGGTCTTAAAGATACACGCTTAGAACGACTTTTTCCTGAATTCTTTACTGGAGTTACAAAGAGGTTAACAAATACTAATAAAGCAAATAGTGAACTGCAATTTACTACAACAACTTATGACTCTAAAATACAAATCAAAGAAATTTTCAAATTGAAAGTATTGCAGAGCAATGCTACTGAGATAATATATACTACTAGCATAAATATAGCAAATGACCCCGTAGTAGAATCAGTAGTATATACACACATAGCGAATGTACTGTATGCATTACTCATGCTTGAGACAGGATATGTGAACGGTTTAATGGAAAAACAAAATTAATGTTAGATAATTATTAAATCATTTTTGTTTAAATCTAGGATTACCTTGAAGTTTTTACAGACTGTTGTATGCTATGTGTATTCTCCAGTGGGCTGGCAACTTTTGATGCTGTATCATACTAAATGAAATTAGCCCTTGCATACCGAGTGTCATATATATGACATCGTCATTTTTTCTAATACTGTTCCTCGCTTTAGAATTATGCAATGCAAAAATAAAATTTATCAGTCTACATGTGACAAAAGTGTCATACACAGATGCAGAGTCTTCACGGAGCACTAATCTCCTCTGTCGTGAAATTCATTGAAACGTTTGCAAAAATATCCTTTATTTCGAAGACAATTTTCATGCCTTCCTTCGGAATATTTTATACATTCTGATGCGGGTTCTGGTTCTGGTCGAGCCATACGTGTATACAATTTAAAGGGTATAAAATTTTATATGGTTATCTAACTTATATAGTCCATCTGATTGATTGCTAACAAGCTCAGATAATCATTGCAGGTTGGCCTCATCTAACCCTGTTCTCTACCTAACTATGTTTGTGATACCAGATATAAAGATGCTAGTTAGTATAGTATTAATAGGTAACTATTATCCACACTCATAAATAAGAAGTATCGCTACTTACGCTGCTTAATGCCGGCGTTATAGGAAACGTAGCAATGTCACATTTCTAAATCCAAGACTGCCTGTATATTTTCGCTAATACTGAAAACGTAGAAAATAACTCTTCTAAATTCCTATTGTGCGTATCAACTGCCCTTCTACTATTGCCCCAATAAATAATATAGTTATCACTACTGCTATCTCAACAACAGTCGGAATAACATATTTTTGCCATGAATTTCTTTTGTTTATATCTTTAACCAATTGGTATGATAATATACCACTTCTTGATATTGCGATACCATATGCTATAATCTCTAAAATTCCAAAAGGTGTTAGAAAAGCTATTAGGGGAGAAATATTAGATAATGCTGGCGAAATAGTTGATAACGCATTAAATACTAACCCGGTTGAAAAACCAGAAAACGTTCCTAATGCAATACCGAATCCGGGAATAAACATTCCTAACGCTACTCTCAAATTATTTGCAAAGATGCCATATTGATTAATGCCTCTGATTTGTTCCTGAAAATGCGTCTTTATGAACTCTGCTTGACTAGCATTTATCTGAACAAGTGTCGCGCCAACAGAATAAGCAATTATGAACACAATCATGCCAAATATAAAGAATAGAAATCGCCATCTGGATATGATTTTAAACTTGTTATTTTTATCAGAGCTAGAAGGATAAGAATAAGAAGAGGTTGCAGAAGATGAAGTAATTATTGTTTTTCCAAAGTTACTGTTATCTGTGGTAACTTCATTACTACTAACGCTTAATTTCTCGACTGCTTTATCGAATTCTTCTCTTTCTTTTGCAACGTTGAGTATGTCAGTTTTGCTAATTAAGCCAACTAATTTCGGGCCTCTTTTTTGTTTTGCTTCTTCTTCTTCTTCTTCTTCTCCTCCTCCTCTTATCCTGTTCCCTTGTTCTTCTGTATCTTCCTCATAAATGAATACCCTGCTTTTATTTTCTCTAAAGATTAGTCGTAAGGCATCATCAGCCGGTCTATTAGACCTCATAACTATAAGCTCATCTTTGGGAACCATTATTTCCCCTACTTTTATCCCATCTCTGCTACGTTCTGGTACTTTTAAGGCTTGTTTAGCTGTGACCGCACCAAGCAGCTCATTACAAGTAGCATCTTCTCCTCCTCGTACCACTGGAAATTCGCTTTTTCTATAGACATTAAAATAATTATTTAACAGCTCATTTACTGTAATATCTGGTTTTACTGAGACATACCTTGTATTCATAATATCTCTCAAGTATACCCCTGATAAAGCATCAGATAGCTGATGCTGTTCTAAATAGGATTGGGCACCACTATTTAGGAACCATCCTATGAACAATAACCACATTCCACCGATAAATGAGCCTGAAAGCATGATAATGAAACCAATGGCCATAAATACATACGATATGGTCGTGCCAATTCTTACTGCTATTTTTGTAGATTCGTCATAATCTCTTTTCCATCGCAACAACGCAGAACGCAATATCCTGCCGCCATCTAGTGGAAATGCAGGTACAAGATTGAATCCTCCTAGTACGGCATTGATGATAGCGCCATATTGAAGTATAGCTCCGATAATTGTTATTACATTATTATTATTAGCAGAAAAAGTAGGATATTCCTCTGTCTGAGCTACTGAATTCAATATCCACCAAGATAACCCCAGCATAGCTGCAATGACAAAGCTAGTCATAGGACCCACTATAGCAATTTTGAATTCCTTATGAAAATCCTTTGATGACTCACCTTCTTCAATATCAGATACTCCTCCAAAAATAAAAAGTACTATTTGACGTACTTTAAGCCCATACCTTAATGCCACTACGGAATGAGCTAATTCATGTAATAATATAGAAATAAAAGAAGTACCGGCGCCAAAAATACCTATGATCCAGTATTCAGTCCTAGTTAGACCAGGATGAATTTCAGGCATCAAGGTTGCCGAAAGTGTCCATGCTATTAGGAAGAAAACTACGATCAGGGTAAAATGTAAACGAATTGGTATTCCTTGGATCTTTGTTATTTGAAGAGACATTAAGGGATATTCTCTATTTAATTACTGTATTTTCATCCATATTATGGTAATGTCTACATTGAGTAATTATTTGTGTAGATATACAGATAGATCGATATATACTAACTAGTCTAAAATTCTAATATAGGCATAAGTGAACTCATCAGATTATTCTCCTCATCTTGAAAATATTCACTAAGCGGATACTCATCAGTGAATCTCTTCTAATATTGATAGTCGTTTTGATATTCTTCATTAGCCCTTGTTGTTGATAATTATTGTAGGGCGACAGTAATTTGGAATTGTAGAAATAAATATTTCTTCCCGCTTGACCCTTTCATTTTGATATGAATATGAACACAATAACGTTATTTTGAATTCTTATTATTCTAGATCATAGAGATAGTAATAACTTCTTTAAGAAACTATAGGTTCCAAGTTGATACAAACCAAATATACCTAATATGGCATATTAGATATGAGGAGGAGATACGTATTAGGATCCATATATACTCATCAGGGTCATCAACAATAACAACGTTGATTCTAGCTACAATACTATCATTGGTAGCTGTTGCTATGGTATCTATTCCTCATCAAGCAAGCGCCAAAGTATGTGTGAGTACTGTCAGCAATCAAAAAGATAATAACAACAATAACAATAACAACGATGCAGATTCCACATGTAATCATCAGCAAATCTCAAATAATGATGACCATTCTACCATGAAGGACAAAACGCCTTTCATTTTAGCCATACCATTTCCCTAAGAATAATTTGCATCATATAATTTTATAGTCCTTAACTGCTTGATAATTGAAATCCAATAAAAAGATTAAAAAAGTAATTGTCTTACTTTTTCTTATTTCCATTCCCAACCTACAGTTGTACCTCTTCCTGCTTTGTCTATTTGGTCTTTGAATATTACCACCAAATTATTAACAATTCTAAGTTTGCCCCTTGAGGTTGTATGGAAAAATGCAGCACTTCCACTGTAGTTTATAACTGCATGTCCACTTAAATCTGCAAAGCAGTTACTTATGGGTACAACGAAGAGAGCTCCATTATCAGAAAAATACGCCTTTTACTGCTCCGCTACCGGAATAAGATACTTGTAGCCCATGCGTACCATTGATAACTACAGGTTTTGGAGGTGTGGCTTTATCTTGTTCTGTAAAGATTTTGCTGCTATTCATTAACTAAGTTGAGTCTGTATAAAAATATAGCATGCTAGGATAAAAATCTGCATTTCTCTTCCTATACATCTAATTATTAAAAACGAGATCTAGTGAACTCTATTAAAGAAGATAATGGTCTTGTATGTAGCCAATATTTTGTAGTAATAATTCCAGAAGAGTAGGTTTAGAAAATTACATATATGCTATATTTTATGTGCAGCATGTTTCTTTATTTTCGCAGCTGCAATTCTCAGGCTCCTTTAGACAGGATGGACATATGATGGTACCACATCCGACGCAAGTATTGTTGAATTTATTACAGCCCCAGTGTTCACAATCATCCATACAACAATTTTATTACTGCTATATAATTACTTTGAGCTTGACCTCGTATATTTATCGGATATGGTATACTTAAAATATGTTAAACAATTACATCAACATTGTAGTTTAGGTCATTATTGTTGCAGATTTTAATTTTAGAAATTTATATTGAATAATAAATTCGATAATTGGCATGAATACCTCATAGACACAAGGATTTTTGTTATTATGCAGAGATAGATGTCTTGGCTTATTCTTACCTCTTATAATTTAGTATTTGCTTAAGATTTTAATTTTATATTTCTCTTCTTTATTTTCAATATCAAAGCTACTCCAACCGAAGTGGCAATAATTGCTCCAATAGCAGGAATAACAATCGGATTCAGATTGCCTAAATTTACAGTACTAGCAGGTGGAGGCGATGGAACAAAGACATTGAATGATGCTAAACTAGCGAAATCTTTTGAATCTATTTTTGTGATGACCCTATATAGATATGAGTCTGGAAATAGATACTTTAGTGAAAAAATGCCATTAGGCGCTGTTATATTAGTGAATTTAAAGGATCTTTGTTGCCCTCCAGCATTAGTTAACGCAACAACCCTTGCAAAAAGATTGTTTATCTCCTTACTATTTTGCAGATTCTGTATTAAATTTAAGTTCAGTAGATGTGTCAATGATAGGTTTTCAGGTAAGTATCCAAACTAGATCTTGAGGTTGTTCAATTTATCTATCCATGTCTATTTCGATATAGTGGAAGACATTGAATCGGAAGAGGAAGAGGAATTTTGCCCAAAGCGCATCGTCATTTGGAGATAAAATAACAACAACGACAGACGTCAATATATTAAGAATGATAATGTTGAGAACAACTTGATAGAAGAAGAAAGCGACAAAATATGCGAGGTCGTTTATTACTAACTATCATGCTACCAGTATTACTACTACTTACCAGAGCATAACGCTCCCATGAAAGCATTAGCATAGACATTCCAGGGCCCATCATTGAACCTGAAGACATTGCTGCTACTCCTGTTCCTCCCGGCTGCAAGGTAAACTGCATTAATCCTGTAGATGCCTGTCAAGTTCTGTTTAGTTGCTCTGCAAGCTGAATTAGTGTATTCTTTGGTATCATAACATGAATAACATCTATCTTAGGGTTAGTATTATCTATCATGACATCTTTAGAAACGTCTATGCCATTCACTTTTCCAATGTAAGATGCTCTTAAGGAATGAAAATAGGTGAAAGGGAGAGATGGTGTCAAAATACAGAAGCGCATATTTGCAATTGCAAATTCTGAGCCGAACCCCTGTTATGTTTTCCTTAACATTATAAGAGATTATATGATTAAAATATACTGCATACTTTCTGCTACCATATTTTACCAGTCATCATTACAGTTTAGCGACTATATTTAATATTTGGCCATTCCTATTAACAAGTAGACTTAACAAGTCACCTAGATGCTTTTTCTTTATTTGTTTAGCTATGTCAACAGCTCCATCGACCTTGTGGCCGTCTACGGATGTGATAACGTCACCTCTTCTTACTAGATATCCACTCTTATCTACATCTAGAATTGTACCTTTGAGGCCAGCGTTGTAGGCAGGGCTCCCCAGAATAACTGATTGTACTACAGCTCCTTTGCTTTTTTTTGGCAGCACCATGTCTTCAGCCAAGCTGGGAGTTAAATCAGAAGTACTGATTCCGAGTCTTGGAGTAGAAGGAGTGGAAGATGATGATTGCGATGACGATGATGATGATAACTTAATGTTATTATTATTATTATTATTATTATTATTATTATGATAACTATTATTTTTCTCGCTCTCGTGCTTGTCGTTATTGTGATGGTTACTGGTATTCTTCAGATTTTGCTGTCGATGTTGCTGCTGCACGCTAGAGGGAATAGATGACGGGTTGTATACCCCATATTCATTACTACTATTTTCATCCTTTATCTGTAATTTTTCCATCATATAAACAATCGACATGTACTCTGTGTCATTTCTATTAGAAAGATAATCACGTATAATAGGACTATTCGTATTGCGCCATACTATTACACCTTTAACAACCCCTGATTCATTTGCTATTGATAAAGTAGATAATATGAGACGGTCAGACGGTGAACTACTATCAATAAAATTGGATGTTCTATCAGTATAAACAACATATCTAATAGGTTTATTGTTAAAAACTTTTGAGAAAACTTTTAGGTTGTGATCTAGATCTGTTACATTATAGTAATTAACACTTGCCAAAACTATACCATCAATATTATTATAGTAATGCCTTTTTACATCATTTGTCTTGATTCCTTCGAAGTAAAGAACAGGATAAAAGTGCAAGTCTTTTCTTTTTTTCTGTAATGCTTCGTCAAGTTTAGATTTAAGCATAAAATTAACAGTTTCTTTTGGAGCTTTCTTATTCTCATTTCTGTCATTGGCATCTTTATGACTATGATGGTTATTATTTCCCTTGACTTTATTTGCGTGTGCAACATTATTAAATAAATTAAAGTCATCTATAACAAACCCATCAAGTGATGATGGGTATTTTGTTTTGAGAGAATTGAGATATTTAATCCAACCATTCCAATTGAAGTTTCCTTTAGGTCCGGCTTCTGAAGGAGGAATCAATATTATTATTATCTTCAATTTGGTTCCATTTGCTGATTGTAATAGATTTTCTGTCATTGATCTTGCCGCTTTAGACTTCAAGTCAATCATAGGAAAGTAATATTCATTATATCCTTGCTTAAGAATAGCATTTATTGCATTTTTTTGCTCAGCTATATTTTTGATGGATTCAAGTGGTTGCTGATACGGTGCCCAACTTCCAAAGTTTGTTATTTTTGCCATAGGCATAGTTAATTGACCGGTGAAAGGACCATCAGTATTCACAGCATGATTATTATCATTATTAGAAAAAAATTCAGTTCCTGACATGGATTTTACAGTCCTATTCATATTCTTATTGTTATTATTATCAGATAGTCCAATCCCAAATACAGGAGCAATGAAAATAGAAGCTAATAGTAGAAATTGTAATGAGATCAGAGTTATTGTAATCGTGTTTATTCGTGAAGTTTGTATTAAGACCATGTCCTATCAACCAAATTATTCAACAATACTATAGCACATGCATGGAGTATAAGAAGGGATGTTAAATAATAATCCATCTTATATGTGTCCCCTTTCTGTTCGAGATCCCTTAAAGATAACATAAGCTGCGCAAAAATATGCAGACACCAACCCAAATATGGACGGGAGGGATACTTTTTATTTCATAGTTCAGCTTTATTTTTATTATATTCATTAGTATAGATCAACATACAATTTGCACTGGTCCTGATAGAGGCATTCGTTGTTATTGATCTAAATAATCCAAGAATATCTTTGATGTCATCTTACTATTCCATTTGTGCTCATAAGTATACCATTTATCCTACCGCACATATTACAACGCTATGAACAACAGTCATGAAGGCAAATATGTTTATAGAATTGCGAGCTAAGCGAGATCTTTAAAGGTAGAGCATGATGCTGATGATGATGATGATGACAAAACGAGATTAGATAACTATAAAATTGATAAAGGAGATTGAATAAATCAATGACCAAGTTTTGAGTTCTAATGGTAAGAGTTTTGATTTTGGTATATTAATACATGGTGGAGCAAGCGTCGAAAAAATAAAAAAAAAGATGAAATCACGAGATCTCTTAAATCTGCTGTCTCTTATAGTTTTGATTTCTTAAAGAGAAGTAGTAGCAATAACGCAGCAGCAGTTGATTCAGTGGAAGCAGCAGTAGTAAGCATGGAGGATAGCGGGGTATTCAATGCGGGTATTGGCTCTTCTCTTACAATTGACAAGACAATAGAAATGGACGCTTCAATTATGGATGGAAGAGATATATCAGCTGGTTCTATAGGAATGGCTACAGGCATTAAAAACCCCATAAAGGTAGCAAGGCAGATTATGGAGCGCACAGATCATGTAATGATAGCCTCAGATGGAGTGACTGAACTTTCAAACCTATTTGGCGACTCTATTGAAGGCTATTCTCATGAGCTAAATGAGAAAAAAATGAATGAATATAGTAGGCTTTTAAAGAATTTCAGAACAAAATGGAAAAAGAATAGCAAGTTGATGATGATGCTTTCGTCTAAGGCATCACAAGAGGAAAAAAATCGTCATCAGCATTATTCTACTGTAGGAGCGGTTGCAATTGACAGAGATGGAAACGTTGCTTCGGCTGTTTCATCTGGTGGAATATGGCTTAAGATGCCTGGGAGAATAGGCGATTCTGCAATAATTGGTTCTGGCATCTATGCTGACAATAAATCAGGAGCAGCATGTGCTACTGGCTATGGAGAGTATGCTATGAGACTTTGTTTATGTAATTATGCTTGTGACCAAATGCAATTGAAAAATAGTGCACGCTTATCAAGTAAAAAATCAGTTGACATGCTAACTAAAAGGTTTGGTAAGAATACAGGTGGAATAATAGCAGTTGATATTAAAGGAAGATTTGGCATAGCATATAATACAAGGTCAATGTCAACAGCTCTAATTACTAACAAAAACCAAAAACCCACTATAGCGTTTGGATGCGATTAATCTGCATCTGTGTAGGGTCAATTTTTGGAGCTGGTATGGAGTGTAATTGATCCTTTACTCAACCATCGCATCATACGCAACAATCACGGCTTGACAAATAAAATAAATAAAATATGCATGATGTAACCTAATGTGAAACATGGTATCAAGAACCAGTCAAGAAATACGTCTCAAGAAATATCCTAAAGGGATGCCTACTGAAGATATATTTGAGCTTGCTAAAGTAGATGTTATAGAACCAAAAGAAGGTGAATTCTTGGTACGTAACATATGGATGTCTGTAGACCCTTATATGCGTGGACGGATGAGAAGTCCAGAAGAAACTAAAAGCTATATCTCTTCATTTCAACTAAATAAGCCCCTTGAGGGTGCATGTGTAGGGCAGGTCATAGAATCCAAGAATAAAGAGTTTACAGTAGGAGAATATGTTCTTGGGAACTTTGGGTGGAGGGAATATTGGCTCTCAAATGGTAATGATATTTTGAAAATTAATCCAAAAACTGCACCAATACAGTCGTTTTTAGGTGTATTAGGTATGACTGGGCTTACTGCATATGTAGGACTTTTCAAGATAGGTAAATTAAATGAAGGTAAGGATACAGTTTTTGTTTCAGCCGCATCCGGAGCAGTAGGATCTGTTGCATCCCAAATAGCAAAGATAAAAGGCTGTCATGTTGTAGGAAGCGCAGGCTCTGAAGAAAAAGTAGATTGGTTATTAGATGAAGCTAAGATTGATTATGCTTTTAATTACAAGACCGTACGCGAAAATAATATTTCTTCTGAATTAAAAAGAGCCTGTCCAGAAGGCATTGATCTTTGTTTTGATAACGTTGGTGGCAAACATCTAGAAGCAGCAATGGACAATATGAAGACATTTGGAAGAATTGTGCTTTGTGGCATGCTATCGCAATATAATGCTGTTAACCCTTATGCTTTGCCAAACTTATTTCAAGCCATCCCAAACAGACTTAGATTGCAAGGATTTATTGTAGGAGATTACTATGATGTGCTAAATGAGTTTCATTCTTCGATGATCAGATGGATTGATGAAGGAAAAATTAAGTGGAAGGAAACTATTACTGAAGGATTAGAAAATGCACCTAATGCATTTATTGGCCTATTTAAAGGAGAAAACTTTGGCAAGATGTTGGTAAAAATTGGAACTGAATCAGCAGTAGCTGTTTAATTAGGTCGTAACTCATATTTGCGGAACAGATAGAATAGTAATATTATTTCTTGTATGTATGAAATTAAATTAAAGTCATAGCCAGACTATTATATTGTCATTTGAATCGAAGTATATACTGCTTGATTTGCAGGCTAAAGATGAAGGTATTGCTATTATAAAGATCAACAGACTTGAAGTACTAAATGCCCTTAACAAAGAAGCCATGTCAGAATTATCTACAGCAATTGACATTATTGGTGCAGATGATAAGATAAAGGTTTTAATTATAACCGGTAACGGGGAAAGATCCTTTTGTGCAGGAGCGGACATTAGATATGTAGTAAATATTGATCCTATTGAAGCAGAAAGATATGCGACTTTTGTTCATACTTTACTCAATAAATAGAGAATTTAGAAAAGCCAGTCATTGCTGCAGTTAATGGTTATGCTCTAGGAGGCGGTTGCGAACTGGCATTAGCATGTGATATTAGAATAGCATCAAGCAATGCAAAGATAGGCCAGACAGAAGTTACAGTTGGTATTCCACCAGGATGGGGAGGGACTCAGAGACTGTTAAGTATAGTAGGCCCAGCAAAAACAAATGAGCTAATTTACACAGGAAAAATAATAAGAGCAGAAGAAGCAGAAAGAATTGGGCTTGTTAATAGAGTAATTAGTTTGAGTATTGAAGAAGACAGCAAGTCATTACCAGGTGAGTGTACACCTATTAGCACTATTTCTACACAATCTTCTATGAGTTCTCAAGAGCAAGAGCAGCAAAAACAAGAAGAAAAACAAAGAGCCAATGAACTTGCTAAAATTCTAAACACAAAGTTGATGGATGAATGCCTTTCCCTTGCAAAAGAGATTGCAAAGAATAGTTTTACTGGTGTCAAAACTAGTAAAATGTTAATCAACAAAGGAATTGACGTAGACATTAACACAGGATTACAGTTAGAAGTTTATGGTTGGGCATTATGTTTTACACATGAAGACAGACAAAAAATGATGTCATCTTTTTTAAATAAAAGCAAGGAGAAGTAACGAATCTAATTATGATATATCGATTATAACTAAATGACAAAAATACTTATTTTCAATGTAGGCAAAAAAAGACTAATCTTTGTCTCGAGGTGTTAAAGTAAGAGCATTTCAGAAAAGTGATTATGATAAAGTCAGAGAATTTATTTTAGATATCATTGTTAATGAATTTAAATTTAAGCTCGAATTTGATACTTTGGATTCGGACATACTTGCAATTGAGGAAACTTATAGCAAATCTAATGGAGGTTGCTTTTGGGTTGCAGAAACCAATGTTGATGATGATTCCGCCACTCAACAAAAACATCACCAAAAAATAGTCGGTACAACAGCTATAAGAAATTTGAAACAGTTTGAGTCTACATGCGAATTAAAGCGCATGTATGTACGAAGCGGTTTTAGACGGTTAGGTGTAGGACAAAAATTGCTTGACACGGCGATAAACTTTGCAAAAAGCGTTGGTTATTCAAGATTGGTCTTGGATAGTTCGAAGATATTAAATGCAGCAAGAGCACTATATCTAAAGAATGGTTTTGTTGACATTGATAGATACAATGATAACTACAGAGCCGATGTATTCATGGAAAAAAAGTTATTATGATCAATCCAACTCTTCGGTACATGGATTAGTCAATGTAGGCTCTGCTATCGAACAAGGCAAAAACTTTAGCATGTACGTAGGAGGCATCAACAGTCTACCATTCAATGCAAATAAATCACAAAGTGTAGTGCTATCATTCGTACCAAAGACAGTCAAACTCCCGCCTGTAGTTTCTCTAACATACAATGTTACAATTTTAGACGCGACAGGCAAACCACTTTACAGTCATACATATGATGATAGCCATGGCGTACTTGACTTGGAACCGGTACCAATTCATAAGAATATGCAATCTAAAAGTAATGCCGTCGCTTCGCAGAAGCAATTTACTACCTGGGGTCCTCATTTTATAGGCCAGGAAGAATTTAACACTGGGGTATTTCATATTAGCGGACCACCACTTTTTCCACATCCAATATCAGAGACGTTTGCATTACCCCCCAACGATAGGCTGCAAATATAACTGCAGTAATGAAAACAGGAAGAAAAAACTACTCATTTATTTTCCAATTTTTTGAAACATGTTTATCTATCTAATTCTCATTCCAAATAATAGATTCATACATATTATTTAACACCAAAATGGCAAAACACCTACTACGATAATAATAATAATATTGAAGCAGATTTTCTAGCGCTGTTGTAGATTAAAAATGGATTAATAATGTTAGTGGACATGAAAGTGATCACAGTCTATAGATGCAAATAGAATTTGAATGTGTAAAAGCCAAAAAGATGCATAGTTAACATAGTTAACTTAATTATATTAACAGCTTGATTATATAATCAGTGCTGGTATATATTAGCATGTCACTTACGCCAACCTCATATCGAGATAGAATTTACATGATTGAAGATATAATACTAAAGCTAGTTGAATATGGAGAGCTAAACCAAACTGCATTAATCAGCTTTAGTGGATTGAATTTAAAGAAACATAGATGCATTCTTGATGAATTAGAAGTAAATGGTTTGATACAAAAAGATGAATCGCCATTTGGAAAACGAATGGTTATAGTCTACAAGCCAAC
>JBKOWU010000338.1:0-2624 GCA_046724555.1 Thermoproteota archaeon
TGTTGGATGTCTTTTATTTTTGATCGAAGAACTTCAGTTAAGCTAAGGATAGGTTGGATAGGCGTTCGCAATTCATGAGCTGCCACATTGATAAATTCATCTTTCATTTTATCTGATTCCTTTAGTCTTTCATATTGAATATGTTCGTTCCAAAGCAGTTCAAAAAATGACTTAGATGAGTATACTGCTACTTTACTGTTTGAATATGATACAAATCCAATCGCCTCTAAAAACTCTTCAGCCTTAGGATCTCTAAGTTCAAACCTGAGGAGCTTCGTATTATCTACTATGAATAGGCCAGAGTGAGAACTACCTCCATTGAGAATCTTAATGTGTGAAGTCTCCTCAGAAAGTTGTTTTACAACCTCAGAATTCTCTTTAGTTATTGGAGTAATAATTCTTATCAAAGCTCCTCTCTTTGATGCATCGATTAAATAATCTAAAACTCCCAGTTTGTCTGCTCTAATTATAGCTTTCACATTGGCAAAAAGTAACAGAGCTTCTTTATCTACACATTTTGCAAGCTCGATATAAGTTTCCATGGCTTTTTTACGATCCGAAATTACCTCAAGAAATTCTGACTGCAAGTCCTCTTCGATCTGTCTTATTTTATATTCAGCAGGTAATGCCTTATTCCAAAGTGTTTCAAATATAGATTCCTGCTCTTCTATAATTTTTCTTTTGTTGCTATATGCAGCTTGAATTAATCCATTACTTAGGGCTACAAACCCCATATAATCTGTATCATTTACTATAAAGTTAGCTTCATTTCCATCCATATGACGAATCTCACTTGTTTTCATGAGACCTTTGTAGTGTCTGATATTCTCTTTTGTAATTTCAAAAATACATCTTTGTCTTATGCCCCCATTTTTAGAAGCAAGTCTCAGTTTTTGAGGTAAACCAAGTGAGAGTAATTTTGATAGAAATTTGGAGTTACCACTAATGTCTACTCTGTACTTTGTATTGTATAAAATTTGCAGCAGCATACTTGTTACATCAGCATTATGTAATATTGAAATTCTTTCACTTTCATTTTGCGTATTATGTCAACAACTAACAGAAATATTGTCAATATAAAAGATGACATGATAAAAAATTTTTAGATATTGATAAAACCTATTGCATTTTTAAAAGTGTACAGTTATTATTAAGATCATAGTGTTAAACTCAATTTCTCGATGCTGGCCTACTAATATAATCATATTGTATTGCTATGCACAGCCTGATGGGCATGTATGTAACGAATAATCCATTAACAATCAATTAACATGCGGCTTTTGACTATTGTTACTTTACATTACCATGTCACAAAGAATTTTCTTTTCGTTATGTAATTATATTAATCATAAGGACAAAAGATAATTTCATACTGTAAGTCAAATCGAGAATTTATCTTTCAAATCTTTTGCTCTGTTTCTAACGGTAACTTCTGTTACACCAGCAGCATTAGCAATATGCTTCTGGGTTATATTCTCACCATTCTTAAGACTTGCTAAATATAATACAGAAGCTGCTATGCCCATGGGATCTTTTCCGGCAGAGAATTCCTTTTTAGTAACTATGTTCATGATTTCCGCTGCCTGTCGCTTTGTTTTCTCACTAAGTTTAGATTTGTTTGCTACTTTGGCAATACATCTAATTGGATCGATTATAGGCATTTTTAGATCAAGCTCAAAATATAAAATTCGATAGCTTCTAGCAATTTCTTTGAGTTTGACATTACTTCCTTCAGATATATCTTTTAATGTTCTTGGAGTTCCAGATTCCCTGCATGCAATATATATAGCAGCGGCCAAAATTCCAGATACTGTTCTTCCACGTATTAGCATCCTCTCTTGAGCTTTTCTATAGATATATGCTGTTTTTTCAACTGTTGAATCAGGTAGACCCAGTCTATCCTTTAATCTATTAAGCTCACTAAACGCTTGTATAAGATTTCTATCTGTTGAAGTGTGAACCTGTGTCCTAAAATCCCATGTTCTCAGTCTTTCCATTGCCGACCGCATAGCTGCGTTAATTCTCTGCCCAGCAGCATCCTTGTCAGGTCTTCCGATTATGGTAGCGAGTCCCATATCGTGTCTTGCCAGAGGAGTCAGAGCTCCTATTCTATTTGTAGTATTATGTCGCTGTGTAGTGAAATCGTTCCCTTCTGGTCGATTAGTTGCTTCAATACTATCAGAGATAACCTGCCCACAATTACTGCAAATAAGCTCTCCAGATTCAGGATCTGTAACAAACTTGTCATTCTTTTTGCATATAGAACATATTAATGATGAGTTCTGTATTTTTAAATTAGAGTAGCTTGTGCGCATTTTGTTATTCGATTTCGAATCTAAATTAATTCTCCATATACTATATGAAGCAATTGCATATAAATACTATAGTTAATATTTCGATAGTAGCTTTACCTCTGGTGTGGTACTATCTGTTTTCTATTGATCAGTATATGGATATGCCGTTATTATTATTTAGAGGAATACTAAACGCAAACGTCGCTCCTTTACCATGTATGTTATTCTCAGCCCATATTTTGCCACCATGAGCTTCAACAATACTTTTTGATATAAATAACCCTAATCCAGTTCCTTGATAAGATTTTGAGGTAAACTTGGAAAATAATT
>JBKOWU010000008.1:0-3538 GCA_046724555.1 Thermoproteota archaeon
ACCTCATTATCTGTAGTTGTTATATGTGCTAACGGTTCTCTTTCAGATGAGATTAGCGGTTTAGTGAAGAAATCTGCTCGTGTACCTATATTAAAAGGAGATCTAACATTTCCAAATTCTCTTACTTTTGGCTTACCATCAAGTCCAACAGTCATTGAATAACCATATATGAATGGTCCATATTCTCTTACTTTGCCTCCTCCAGGTGTTTGATATTCTTTTACTAGATCTTTTGGTGCTTGAGCCTGTATATTTTTAAATGCATTTTCAAATCCTCTTTCCATTTCTCTTCTCATCTCATCAAATTCCTTGAAAATATCAGGAAAACCAAAGAATCCACCACTTCGTCTACTACCACTACCCCTTCCAAAGAATCTACCGAACCAGTCAAATGGCTCTATATCACGATCTTCTGGAGAACTCATTGTATATTATCTCGCAGTGTAGTTCTTAAGTGTATTTGGCCGCTCCTACTGGCGTAGTAGTATGTTGGTAGATCCATTCCCTCCCGCTTTACCTTGAGTATTCTCCTTTCTATATACTGATTATGCTACTATAACTACAAATGAGCAGATTATGCTACTATAACTACAAATGAGCAATAACCACATGCAAAAGATAATCGACGATGATTCATATGAAATTCTCGAACTAAATGCATCTGAAACAATAATATTTGAAGCACCAAATAATTGTATCTATCACACATGTATGTTTAAGATAGAAATTTGAATCGCACAAACAAGAAAACTATGGCAAAAAATGGCAAAAAAGAATCTAGTGATTTGTGTTTGTAACTGGATACTTTTTTCTTAGCTAAAAGTAAACGAAAGGATATACATACTTTCTAAATATTTCAAAAATAAATTAATTTGTTAAAACTATTATAAATCATAGAAGACAATATTACATATGGCATCAAGTAGAACTAGCAATATTGACTGGAATGACGTCATAAAGAAAGAAGCAAGAGGAAGCGGAGACGAAGATTTAGGTGAAGTACAAGAAGCAGGACAAGATTACGTTTTAGTACAGAGAGGAATGATAAACAAAGAAAAGTTCTACATCCCAAAAGATATGGTAGAAAGCTATGATGGGGATGTACTCCGTTTTAGTATATCTGAGGACGATGCAAAAAGTAGGTTCTTGAGAGATTCACCGCCATCACCATCTAGAACAAGCAAGGAAACATCGGTCGGACAGACAGAAGAAACCACAGTTCCCCTAACAGGAGAGAGACTAGATGCATCTAAAAGAGAATCTACTAGAGAAGCCACTATTACAAAGGAACCTGTTACAGAAACAAAGACTGTTGAAGTACCAGTAACACACGAAGAGATTTCTGTAGAGAGAAGACCTGCTAGTGGTAGTACAACAACAGCAGCAGAAAGACCAGTACAATCAAAAACTGAAACTAAGGTTCCATTAAAGCAAGAAGAGGTACAGGTAACAAAGCAGCCTTATGTAAAAGAGGAAGTATCTGTTAAGAAAAAACCAGTAACTGAAACGCGTACAGTAAGCGAGCAAGTAACAAGTGAAAAAGTCAACGTTAAAGGTACCGGTGGAGAAGAAGAAGTAGAAGAGTAGAACAATCCGTTTGAGCTCTACAATTTTTTATTACTAGTCAACTATTATTGTTGTTTTTACTGTGTGGTAAACGAAGACTTACATGTAAAGTTTCGCATTAGTTTGCTGCCGGCGCAATTAAATTAGGCCGACCTCTGAACTCTTGAATTAATTTCCTTATATAGATGCTTTTTAGAGAGTAACAATATGAGCAGTTATGCAAGAGTAGGAGTTATCATAGGAATAACTCTTCTAACAGTACTAGGTACAGTTCTGATACAACAAGCTTATGCAGCTATAGAGGATGGTGCTCAGATAGCTGGGAAAGGGGTAATCGCGGGCTTACGAAAGGCTCCAATAGCTACCTCTGGGGATAATATGTCTACATAGCATGGTGGTCCAATAAAACAGGAGATGACGAGGTAATGTTCAAGGCATCGGCAGATGGAGGAAAAACATTTGGAGAAAAGATGAATTTAAGTAATTCTACCAATTCAGAATCACAGGATGCACAAATTGCTGCATCAGACAACAATGTGTACGTTACTTGGTGGGAACGCAATGCCACGAGCAATGAAGCAGTACTTATAGTAAGCAATGATGGTGGTAAAACATTTGGAGAAAAGATAGTGCTATCAGCAAAATAACAAATCCATATTTCTTTTCATTTAATTACTGTTGACGTTTATCATTCAAAGTAATATAATTGCCCCCCGAATTCCTCGTTCGGGGAAAGCCATTGAAGGTGACTAATCAAATCAGTGGCAGGTTGGTTGTAGCTGGAATCAATCCAGCTGCAAATGTAACTGTTAAAAAGGGGAGGTGTAAAGATGGATGTTTGCAATGGAGAAAACTTTTCTCTGCAATATTTTTGCTGCCTATAACAACTTTTGTTATGCAATTGCATTAACTCTATTCTGAATTGATATCGCTGAGAATTAGGAGCTGATGAAGTATAAAAAATCCTAGAAGAATTATGTAGTACTGGTAGCAAAAATCATATTTATAGTATATTGACTAAATGAGCTTGCTATGGTTCTAGGCCTTTTATGGACAATAATACTGGTAATCATTGCGATAATCATCATCATAGTGCTGCTAAAGCTAGTCTTTGCGATTATAGCGATTGGCCCATATGCAGTATATGATGCGCATCAAGACGTCATGAATGCCTACAATCTACTGCGGCCTCTGACCAATACCTAATGGAATCGGAGTAATCGTTGTAGTAGTATTCACTACTTATTCTTTTTTTAGTTTGGCTTCTTTTTTTCTTACGCCTATCAATCAATGTACAAATCCTACGAACGTAGAAGTAAAAGTTTGAGCACCTTTATCAAGTCATACATAATTGTATTAATAGTACAAGGTAAAGTAAGCATGTCCTTTCCATAATAAAGCAATATGATCTAAAGCTATTTTGAATATTCTACGATTATCTGGTTCGTCATCCACTAACAAAATTCTTTTCTTCGTATTTTATTCATTCCCTATTAGACAACTGCCTAGATTCTAGCTAACCTAGGTGTTTATCCTCACAGTTATCATGCCAACAAAATATAAGGATATGCGCTCGAAGGGATTTTGCTTGTACCATCAAAAGAATTCTGATAAACTCCCAGGAGAGCAAAAATAGAAGTTAATTGGACACCATAGCAATGCATTAAAGATAACAGAAACACGATAACGAATGTGAAGACGTTCTAGATTATCTTAGGTTAGTAAGATGTAAATCCCCTTATTGTACTTGACTATAAATTTCCAATGCATAGCAGAAAATAAAAAATTATTTGTACCACTTTCCAATCAAGTGGAAGGGGGAACTTATCGCATTACTATTATTATTTTCCACCAAATAACTTTCCAATTACTGGAACTTTTGCTAGTGGATTTGCTGAGGTGTTGTTCCCTGTCTGATTACCGCTGCTGCCTCCTGCTGAGCTGGCTCCAGCTGATGTCTTGTTGGCTGCTG
>JBKOWU010000348.1:0-2663 GCA_046724555.1 Thermoproteota archaeon
CTCCAAGTAGGTGGCCAGCTTGACATTTGTTTACTTCCTTCTCATCCTCTAAGGCCTGAGCATATTCCTTTGCAGCTCACAGACTTCTACAATTTTTGGATCCTAGGTAATACATTACGCTCTTATTTAGTGGTAGACCCAGAATAAGAATTGGACGATGGCATAAGAGGAGTAAGACGTGTAAATCCAGAATGAGATTCAAGCCATGAATAAAGGTCTGCTAGGACATATGATGGTATTGGACCATATTCTGTTTGCCATTGAGATGATGGATGAAACTCATGTCCAAGGTTTGGATATGTAATCAAAATATGATCAGGCTGATTTATCTGTGTCAGCTTTTGCTGCAACAATAAAGCTCCATGAACAGGAGTCTGAGTGTCGTTTTCTCCGTTGAGTATAAGAATGCTGGTATTTTGGGGAACCTTGCTAATAGTATTTAGGTTAGGCTCAAGAGCAAGGAATGATTGTGAATACATAGGACAACCCTCTAGATTTATACACTTGTTTGAAGATGCTCCAGTAGTTGTATTTGTTGCTGCTGCCCCAGCCATCTGTCTTGATGGTGAAAAAAATGACTTTGCCTGTTCTATTAAAGCTGGTTTGAGCTCTGTACTGATGTTGATATAAGTATCATTGTTAAGATTGTCTTTTGGATTTATAATTCTAGTACCGTTAGGAAGATTCTGTGTAAGAATTAAGCTTATATTACCACCAATTAGACGCTGAAACGTTACATCTTTAGATGCTTCCTGTATTGAGAGTAATCCATTATGATTTTTATCCAATACTTTTTGAGCATATGAAATAGGCAAGGTTACTGTTTGAAAGTATAGTATTTCGCTCATGTTCTGCGCTAATGCACCCATAAGTACTATATTCTTAACTTTGTTTGGGTTATCAATAGCAAGTCTAGGCGTTATTGTTGTTCCTTCGCTATGACCTAATACTGTTATTCTGTTAGCATCAACTTCAGGCTGATTCATCAATACTGCTAGAGCTTTGTTCGCATCTAGTGCCTACTCCTCTCTTATCATATCGAAGTACCGCAAATCCTCTCTCTGATAAATATTGAGCAATTTGGAAAATTGGTTGCGCTGGTGGGATACCTTTTGTCCAGTTATGATAGATAAAGATGGAGCAGTTAACCACAAATGGCAGACTACAAAAAATAATAGTACTGGCAGGTGGGAATGGTCTGATGATTGGGCTCAATTATGAATATTGTCAGTGCATCCGAAAGCAAAATGCTCCACACAACACAAGACGTATGACAATTATAATGTCTTCATTCCCAAATCACGTCATCGTATAAGCGATAATATCTGTACCTGACATTAAATGGAAAGCATGGTTCAGAACATCAGCTTCTTAAGAGTACATAATGCTTTCAGAGCACTCTTTTCTTTGTCTTTTATTTCTAACATCATATCAAAATCCAAGCCCGCAGTTTCGTTCAGAAATTTTTCAAATGATGTCATCTCAATTGTTTGTGCATGTCTGCCTTTTTTTCTATTTTTATTATTATAATCCGTTCCATTTCCTAGATCTTGGCTGCTATAGTCAACCATAGCTAAACCATCCTTTGTTCTATGCCATGTGGACATGGTTGCCTCAACAGCAGCCCTCAAGGATTCTCCATTACCGTAACACTCATGATGAAAACTATCAAAAACTATTGGAATACCAGTTTGTTGATTGATGTAAAGACAATCTAGCAAACTGTAGAGATGATCATCATTCTCAATAGCAAGCCTCTTTTTAATTGAATGATCGATTAAATGCGGGTTGTTATATGTTTTGATGAATCTGTCTATTGCGTCCATCTTATTTCCATAAACTCCCCCGACATGAATTTGCACTTTTGCTGTCTTATCAAGATCCATCACATCTAAGAGCGTACAATGATATCTTAATTCATTAATGCTATTCTGTACTATTCTTTCATTATGAGAGTTGAGAATAACGAACTGATCAGGATGCATCGATATACGAATATTGTATCTTTTTATAAACTCCCCAATCTTGTGTAACTCAGCTTGATAAAACTTGTACCAGGCAAATTTGCAAATTGGATGTGATGCAAAAGGAATTATATCTGAGCTAATTCTAAAAAACAATAGATCGTTTTTGACATTATATCTTAGAAGCTTATTTAAGTAAATTAGGTTATTCTTAACAGTCTGAACTAGCTTGCCTTCGGAATAAGATGCTAATCTAAAAGTAGAAGGAGCGTTACGTGGAATGCTATTATTAATACAAGGATATCCTATTTTCATACTTGAAAGAAATGATCCTAGATTCTATGTCTATGGTCAAGTGGTTATTATGCACTGAGGAGCCATCCATGTGTCAGGAAGAGTAAAATTGTCATAATAATATGATTTGTCAAAAAAGAAAAAAGTATTTATTTATTCATTCTGCCAGATTCCGATTGTATTCCTCTGTGGATCCTCTAATACAGCATAATATCCTTCTGATATTTCCTGTTTATCCTTTACAACTCTTGCCCCAAGCTGTTTTGCTTTATTTATATAATCTTCAATTGACTCTACTTTGACAAACTGAGTTGATACTTGTTGTGGATTTTCTTTCTGCGCTAGCGCACCACTAATTCCAGCATTTTTTATCATGTAATAGCCTTGTGTTTGGCCCTTTTCAAA
>JBKOWU010000106.1:0-3007 GCA_046724555.1 Thermoproteota archaeon
AAAGAAATCATATAATCTTAGAAACAATGAAATGATTTACTTCTGCATAGATGATCAAAACCCTCCGTACAAAGGAGTACGTGGAAAGGGCAGTGTGAAGATACATGAAGACGTAAACTTTAACATTCCTATCGCAGAAAAAGATATTGATTAAATATTTAGGAAATTTACAACATCCGAGCACTCACATTATTAGATGGCCAGAAAAAAGGCCAACTAATTGTTTTAGAAATTAATCCAATATATTATTCGGCATGGGATAACAGTAAACAGACGGATCAAACAAACATATAAATTTAGAATACATCAATGAGCATATTACATTTAGATAATTAGTTGTGATGAACACAAACACAGAAAAGCTTCTAGGAATGCAATTTCCAAAATACCGTCTTTACCGTCCTTAGTGTCCTAAAAATAGGTGGTTTTACATATTTGGACAGTAAAAATGTCTTCCTAGCACTTCGCAATTAGAATGCACATCGTCTTAAAAAGACAGGGAATGCCAAATGGACTAAAAGACTTGTATAAATCCATGACCTCATCTTTAAGCGGCAGTAACCTGAACAACAGCGGTGGCATGGGATACTCTCCAATCAAATTCCAATGTATGAATTGCGGACATGAACACAGAGAAAATGCATGTCCAAAATGTGGCTCAAAAGCTGTAAGAGCAGGATAGGATAATAGCAGGGGTAGTAAGCAAATAACAAAATGAGCGATACGAAGTATATAGTATAATATAATGATAATTGTGACTTTATTGAATAATTACGCAGGTTGATATAGCCTTCAATATAATGGACAGATAGTAAATGACATGTAAAGGAATATGTATACGTCATAAAGCATCTTACCGTTATGCTACAGGAAATAAACGATGTCAAGTATGTGAGATATTTATAAAATGGGATGCGGCATTCTGTCCTTGCTGTGGATATAGATTAAGAAATGGACCTAGAAGTTTCAAGTTTAAGGCAAAGCTAAGAATAGGAAAACAAATAGAAAAGCAGAAACAAAAAGCTCAAATGAAAAATAGTAGTAATATTGTATTGCATGCACAATAGCAGTCTTGGAGTATAAAGTCTAATGATTTTAAAGAGGCAGCGGCTTGATGGAAAAGATCGATAACCCACTGCTTGTGTGTACTTAATGCGTCTCTTTTTGTCAACGCCTACATAGAACAGGTAGCGTTCATTTTATATGCTTAATATTATCAAATTGACCCCTGAAGCAAACTAGAGTCTCATTATCAAATATACAAAATTCTATAATATCTAATGTTGAAATAGTATTATTCTTATTACCATCTTGAAGAAAGTTTTAGATTCTTCAACAAGTATCTTCGCACATCTATCTTTAGGAAAACCAAATATTCCGGAACTTATTGCTGGCATTGAAATACTTTTAAAGCCTTTTTCTGACGCTAGTAAAAGGCCTGCTTCTAACTGCTTTTCTTAGTTTGTAATCTTCGTCTCCTTCGCCCAACCTTGGTCCCATAGTATAGATAACTGCTTTGCATGGCAGGTTTCCTGCTGTAGTAATTACAGCTGATCCAACTGGAACAAAATCTCTAGCCGCGGTTATCTTATCGCTTTCTTTCTGAATGATTGTTCCACCTTTTCTTACAATGGCAGCTGCAACTCCTCCACCATGTTTTAGATAAGAATTCGCAGCATTTACTATTGCATTAACATTTCTTTCTGTTATATCTCCTCTAACAAGCCTCAGGATTTTGTTATTACCTAGGTTTACCTCATATTCCGAGCTGATTCCGCCATTCTTATAGTCAGATTCAGTCATATCCATTTAGAATTTATCGTATACACGAAAAACTCACCGTACTTATTACAGTTTCATATTATTAGTATTTTCTTAATTCAAATGGGGTTACTGCATGCCTATATGAAAATAAAATATTAAAGTAATGACAGTACAATTCACGATAATGATAACGTTTGTCTTTGATAGTTGAAGATAAGACCTACGTATCTAGACTTGTGACAAGTAGGACAACCACATAACTTTCTGTTTAGGTTTGTTTTGTTATTGTTGTCATGTCTACCTGGTACCTGCCATTACTTTTCATGTCATTCATAGTTCCTAGTATACTGTCTGGCATACCTTCAGCAGGAGCTCAGCAGGATGGTACAAAATTCCTGACATATACTAACACTGACCTAGGTTTTATAATCAAGTATCCGCCTGACTGGACAGCAAATGATAGTAGTATACTAACTTGTGGGGGTGACCATGATTTGTACTGTTTTGCTGTCACTTAAACCATCTTGATCTGTAACTGTCAATCTAAATAACATTGTCGTATTGCTATGTACACTTGGTGCGGTAAATGTAGCTTGTGATGCATTATCTCCATTTAATGTAACCAGAGGACCAGATAGCTGCTCCCATTTAAAGCCAATAGGATCGCCATCAGGATCATGACTTGAACCTCCGTTAAGTGTTACATATGTACCTGCATTCACTAAGAGGTTAGCAATACTATGATAATTACCAGCAGAAGTGGATAGTTGGTATATGCCATTTTCTGATGATAGTGATGCTATATATGGAGGGGATTGTGGTCGTAAGAGTGATGACATAGCAGGTTGATCAACAGAAGTAATCTTGATTGTGCTATTTGGGCTTGAATTTGAAACTACTGTATTTGCATCAGTTGCATTATTCGTGTTGACATAGTTGGAGAAATCATTACTCGGATATGATGATGGTGATGACTGCGAAGATGGTTGTTGTTTTAGGTTATTATCACCATTATCGCTGCTACTATTATTGCCAAAAGAAGCAATGGTACTAGAAGATGATGGCGGTTGTGAAGGTTGTTGTTGTTGTGGTGGTGGTGGTGGTGGCGACGATGGTATTATTGATGACGATGACGATGGCGGTGGCGGTGTTGCTGCTGCTACTGATTGCTCCAACAAACCTACTACACTGTCTCCACCTGCAGCTGCATATCTTGCTATGTCTGTTGTAACTTTATTGACAT
>JBKOWU010000310.1:0-1682 GCA_046724555.1 Thermoproteota archaeon
GTTAAATTTTTTAAATATTTTGATTAGTATGTATATTGCTGCTACCCTGTTCTATGTAGACATTGACAGAAAGAGATGCATAAAGAATACACGCAAGCAGCGGGTTACAACTCTGTTTCCATCAGCCCGCTGCTTCTTTAAATCATTTGACTTTTTTAATTCAAGACTGCTACTGTGCATGCAATACAATATTAAAATTGTTTTTCATTTGAGTTTTTTGCATCGGCTTTTCTTTTTGTTTTTCATTGATCCTTAATTTTGCTTTATGTTTGAATAGTCTGGGTCCTATCCTTAATCTACATCCACAACAAGGACAGAATATTCCATCCCATTTTATAAAAATCTCACATATTTGACAGCGTTTCTGTCCAGCAGCGTAGCGACCATAACTAATAGGACCGGATGCCTTGTGACGTATGCATATACCTTTACATACCATTTACTGTATACTATATTGAGCGTTATATCAACCTGCGTAGTTGTTTGTGAATTATTAGATAATTCTAAACCATACATATTGTGTACCGCAAGAATAAAAATAGTTAAAAGCTAGATTAGTGGAGTTTGTTGCTTTTCTTCATTTCTATCTTATACTCAGGAAAGTAATCACTTATCATAGCTATGTCAAATTGTTGCAATATAGAATCTTTGGATTCCCTAGACAGCAAAAATTCAAATGATTTCTTGATAAACTCTTCAGGAATTATGCGTCCTCTTTCTGTCATATCCATATAATAGTCCTTATTCATAGTAATTTGATGGGTTGTCTTAGAACCACTTCCATCACTCTCAGTTATTTTTACTTCATATCTCCAACTGTTATCGTCTAATGGAGGCAGAGTGACAACAGAGATTCTTACCATGCCCAATACTAAAACAAGCTAATCATTTATTAGTTATCTCTACCATGGCCTGCGCCAAGCTCTAATACTTTTCTTTACAGTGTTAGCTTTCATATGCTAATACAAACAGGAACCCAGCATCAGCAGCATTGCATATATCGGCACAAGGTGCAGCTAATCAATCTCTACAGGGGCTTCTAATTCTCCTCTGCCATATAATATATTACATCATGATATCTAATATAAAAATGCTAGTTAGTGTTAATAACTAACTAAGTGCATATTAGGCATCGTACATTACATTCAGACTAATGCTTTCTGAAAGCATAGGAAGTAAATTTTCCAAATTCCGCATTTTAATCTTATTATGGCAACGTGTACATAAATATTGGATATATGTATATATATTAACTAATCTGTAAAATTCTCATGATAGTCATCGGTGAACCTATCATCTTTATTTTCATCGTCTTCGAAATTTTCGCTATATGTGTCAGTGAATTTCTCTCGCTCATGTGACTGTCACCTAGATAATTTTGTTCTTCTGCTGCTACTTGTTGCTTTTGACTATCATTTTCCTCCTGTGCAAGCTGCCAGAAGAAGCTTGTTGCGGACATTCCAATGTTAGGAAATGAACTAACTTCTAGTCCTAGGTCATGCTGCAGCTCTTGAATTCTACGTGCATAGAGTTTCATTTTGTCATCCTCTCCTTTATTTTTGGCAATTACATAACCTTTCCAAGCTTTATGAAGAGCACCCCAAACCACATTTTCATAGAAGCCTGAATCTAGCATTTTTGACCTGTCTGTGTTAATCATATATTGTGTTTTTTTCTGTGAT
>JBKOWU010000017.1:0-64629 GCA_046724555.1 Thermoproteota archaeon
GCAGTAGATATGCCCGGAGAAATTACGTGAATATTTGCATAGACTCCAAAAGTGACGAATATAATGATTCCTACTATAGCTGGAAGGTAAGTATAATCGCGACTCCACCCCCTAAAACGACTACTTTCTTTCGCCATGTCCTTAGGTTGGACATTTGGAATTATCGACTGTACTTCATCGTTCCTTTGACTTATAAAAGATGAGCCAGATCTTAATGACGAAGACTTTTCGTCGATTTCACGGAGCAGTTGGAGGCCCTCGTGCGTGATTAGATAATGCTTAGAATCCTTAACAACGTAATTCTCCATTCTTTCTAAGTGATAGTAGATCGAACCAGTTGAAAGACCAGTAGCATTTCTTATGTCAGAGAAGCCCGCTGAACCGT
Source organism: Thermoproteota archaeon (assembly GCA_046724555.1). GTDB lineage: Archaea > Thermoproteota > Nitrososphaeria > Nitrososphaerales > Nitrososphaeraceae > JAFAQB01. The sequence goes on from JBKOWU010000017.1 coordinate 386, forward strand.
TTCTTCCCGCTATTGCTCTGAGAATTTTGATCCGTGTACGCCTTGCGCGTAACTGAGTCTCTCCCGTCAATACGTTGATTAATTTGATTTTGTCCAGTATTTAAGTTGATAGTTAAAATGTGTTTGCATTTATTTCTTAAGCTTGTCAATATTTTTGGGTGTGGACAGACCTACCTAGATCGTTAAAACAATAAAAATGTGTCAGTATCCAACTATTACAATCGTGATGCCTTAGGTAACATATTGATAGTACGCAAGACTTATACACACATTCTGTTGTATTCTTAATACTTTTCGAACGTGGGGTCGTAGCGAAGCCAGGCATCGCAACGGGCTCCAGATCCAACGATTAGAGGCTAGTGTTAGAAGAAACCCGTGGATCAAGGGTTCAATTGACGATTGGTTTGGAACCATGTCAGAACAGATCCCTTCGGCCCCACTTCATCTCTATATCCATCACTGCATCCCTTCCAAAGTTAACTAATGAGAATTTAACAGTACTTGCCACATTGGCCCTTCTCACGAAATTTGGATATTAGTTGAAGCTTCTTCTGACGTAAGTACTTTGACCAGTCTGGGATAATTTTAAACCAGAGGTTTGCAAAAAACCCACTTCGACATTCCCTTTGAGTGATCGAAAAGTGGCATTCGCCTCTTATACGTAATTTCCAGTAGTGCTCAATGCAGGTTAAATATCTTCTCTGGCTCTTTCCTTCACTCAGGTATAAACAGCCTCCAGCTGCAGATTCCTTTAATTGGATTCAAACATGAAATCTTTCCTCTCACAGATCTCTAACTCCTAATTTGTGAGACCGCTTACAAAGACAATCAAGTTCTTTCTTTGCCAGGTAGGATCGTTATCCAATGCATTGAAGTGACTCTTGACGACCGCTGCTTTGATTATAAAGATATTTCTTACGCACTTGTTTTCATTTTTTTATATTGATACCATACAGCAAATCTAGTTGTGCCTACTCCTATAGCAATTATGATTAGAGCACATGACAGAAATATGGGTTTAACTACAAATCGGATCGAATCTGGCGCGGTAGAATAGAATTGGCATTTTTCATATGGTCTTTGAGATCTTTGACATTCTTTTATCATAGGAAATGCCAGTAAAACTATTATAAACGTAATAAGCAAGGCCAGTCCTATTGTCGAGAAAATTGCTCCTGACTTTTCTATCTGTTTTAATTCCAATATCTATAATTTTGTTCCGCTTCAATTTGTTTCTTGTTATACAGATGAAATTTGACTAGTATCCAGCGTCGCAAACCGATATAGGCTGCTTTGCGATACCCTTACAAAGCGGTCATTATAGTAGTTATAATCTAGTGTATTTCCAATATGCCTATGCCATAAATCGTGTATGAAATCCAAATATTCCTTTCTATTTTTACCCTTCATTCTCATAACTTCATGGGATAATAAATGTGATATTTTAGTACAGTTATTATCTGCGAAAAACCTAGCGCGTTCACTTTGTGATGTATCAGCAGATGGTCTCTTCCAGTAAACCATGCCAAAATTCTCACTTGAATATCCTTCCGTTTGACAATCCGTCCAAAAGGGGCTAAAATATGCCAAATAGAAATGATAAATTCCTTTTCCTCTTTGAGCGTGGTCTCTCAAAAGATAATCCAGTGACATTCTATCAAATATTTTTCCAGGAATAACTGGTAAGATGTCTGCATCTACGTTAAAATCTATATGGAAATGACGTCTGATCCACCAATGATAAAACCTGGACATTGAATGGACATAATCCCAATCCTCATTTCGCCTTGTCTGCCATTCTTGATCCTTGGCCACGTAAATGAAAAATAACTTCTTATTTGACAATTCTAAATAATTTTCATTAGAGAGCATATAATAAAAACCATCTACCGCGATCGATTTGTCTCTATTGTCTTGTACCGAGCCAATCTCAATTGCTTGCAGGTAACAACACGTAACGATCGTTTCTACGATCGATACAGGTGAATGGTTTTTCCCAAAGGTGCTATCAGCCGACAGACAAGTGGACATATACGTACATAACAAGAGAATGCGATTGAAAAATCGGTGCTATTATATAGATCAGCCATGCTATTAATTGCTCTATTGTAGATGCTCTTATTACATTGGAAATAAATTAGGACTATTCATATTTATATATACACTAATATCACAGATAAGTTCTTAATTCGGAAGAGATAAAATCCAGGTGGTGTTTTGTGTGTCATTTAGAAGGATAAGCGCTGTGGTCCTAGTTGTCTCTAACGCGAAGAGATCGATTAATTTTTATAAGAATATCCTTGGGCTACCCGTTAAAAGGCAATCTAAAGACTGGACTGAATTCTTCCATGATCGGACTGTCCTAGCTTTGCATCCAGCTAAGAAGAAAGACAAACTGAAATCCGGATCAAGCATGCTGATAGGATTTATGGTTAATGACCTTGATTCTTCTGTCAAACAGTTGAAGAAGAAGAGGGTAAAGTTCTTTAAACAGCCGAAGAATGAACCCTTTGGCAAACACACGATTATTCTCGACCCAGACGGTCATTTGATCTCGATAGCTGAGCTGAAGGAAAAATCTACAGAGGGATTTGATCTTTTGGGACTAGTTGGCGCAGAGTAAAAAAGATCTCGCGTTGGTTCAATAGCAAGGAACTATTGCATGTAGAATACTCTATGAATTATCTAAAACAAAAAATATTTCTGATTTCATGTTGTAATTTCAATTATCGCATCTCATTTTCTACCTTCAATAACCTGGATTACTCGTGAATCACGAGCAGGACGCAAAGTTCAAGCTAACTTCCATCCTGCTTTAATAGGCTCGAGTATTCGTCAGCAGTCCTTTCCCTTCCAGATGCTACACACATCATATGTATATCATCAGTTTTGAAAAGTGGGCTTGATTCGGATCAGGAACTATATGCTAGGCAATAAATAACCTTGCATGTTCAGGAGAAGATGCATAAATATTAGACAGTATCCTGGCATTCTGCGTCACTCCAATCATGAAGGATCATTTTCGTTATATATGCATCTGCAAAAGGAATTTGGCTATTACTAAACATATCTCCATTGACGTAAGAATACGGCTCCTAACTTCGGTGCTAATAATTGTTCCTTGTTACTAATTACTAATCTAATTACAGATGACAACGTCGTGCCTTTACTTGTATCAACAGTAGCAGAATCCATGCCTAATTGGAGGGCTCCCACCTGGAAGTCACTGTAGGCACTACGATAAAGCATAATTTCCCAGTCATCGTATGATGATGATAATGGACATTAAAGATGATTTAGAGCGTATAGCTAAGGGAGAAATTCTATCTGACAGCTGGAGTACAGAAATATATTCTGTTGATGCAAGCAATTACAAAATAAGACCATCATTGATAGTGTGCCCTGAAAGTGAAGATGATATACAAGAAGTGTGTCGATACTGTTTTTCGAAAAATGTACCTGTAACAGCAAGGGGAGCCGGGACCAGTCTCCTTGGCCAGTCGCTGTCTGATAGTGTGCTCATTGACTTTACGAAACATATGAATAAGATAAGTGAAATTGCAGATGATTATGTCATAATCGAACCCGGCATAGTCAAAGGAGTTTTAGATAGAGAATTAAAAAAGAAAGGTAAATTTCTTCCCCCCGACCCTGCAAGCAGTAATTACTGCACCATAGGAGGCATGATCGCAAATAATTCAAGTGGATCTCATTGTTTGAGTTATGGTAATACAATAGATTTTCTAAAAGAAATTCGAGTTACTTATTCTGATGGTAGTTCTGGATTACTTGGAGATATAAAACGCACTGCTGTTGGAGAATTAGGCAACGACGCAAACGGGAGATTAATGAAAAGTTTGTTTGAATTGTTGTGCGATCACTCTGTCGCAATAAAAGAACATTATCCACAGGTGTCAAAGAATTCATGCGGCTACAGGCTTGATGCACTAATCAATGACGAGTATTTTTCTCCCCAGAAAATATTTGCTGCATCTGAAGGTACTTTAGGCATTGTGACCTCTGCTAAGATGAAGATTATAGACATCCCAATGTATCGTCATTTGCTTGTATTAGGTTTTGAAAATTTATTATCTGCGGTGTACGTAGTCCCGCTCATTTTACAATCTAATCCTACTGCTCTTGAATTGCTTGATCACTCTGTTTTTTCCTTTCAGGAAATCACACAAGGGAGAGGGAATAATAACACGGTAACAGGTAGTATCGATTGTCTGCTATTCGTAGAATTCGCAGGAGATGACTTGACCGACATCGAAATAAATGTCAAGTCATGCTTGAACAAATTGTCTTATAGATGTACGCTTATAGAAAGTGTAGCTGATGAACAGAGTATTGTAAGGATATGGCAGGCAAGAAAAAATGCGTTGAATCGGATCATGAAATTAACTATTGGTAGCAGAAAACCAATTGGGCTAATAGAAGATACAGTGGTCAGCCCTTATCTACTATATGAATATACACAATATTTACAACAAATATATACTCGTTACAAACTAGACTATGTAATCTATGGTCATGCTGGAGACGGCAACTTGCATACAAGACCACTAATGGATGTCAATTCCAAGTCTGAGATTGAATTGTTACAAAATCTGGCCCAGGATGTTTTTAATAAAGTCGTCCGATCTGGTGGAACTATTACAGGAGAACACGGCGACGGTCTCGCTAGAACAAGATATATCGAATATATGTATGCGGGTGAGATCGTTTCACTTTTCAAGGAAGTAAAAAAGTTATTTGATCCAAAATTTATTATGAATCCAGGTAAAAAAGTTATTCGATCCAGTTCACTGATCTGAATTTTGAAGTTTAGTTAAATTGCATATTATATGCCCCTATACAATTCAGATTGCATTTACCCCCACGTGTCACATTCGAGTAACTACACTTCTAAATTAGTTTAGCTTGTATAGGCATAGCTAGTTTATGAAATAGGCTTTAAACAAGTATAAAAAAAGCAACAGCATAATGCTAAATTGCGGTATTCCTTATTTCTTCCTCACAAAAAAAGGGCAACAATATGATCAAAACAAATAAGAATCTATCTGCGGATCTATCGATCTCAAGAATCATCTTAAAGGATTGTGAACATCATAAGCTAATTTTCAGACTCGAACTAGAATCTTTTGTTAAAGCGCATATGCGCGAAGCCCAATTCTTGACCATTTTATGTTTCAATAGATGTGGCTTGATCTTCATTTTTATTTATCATAATACATAATCTATGGAATGAAGTTAACCGGCCTTTTTGGCTTTGTTATGATGATGTGGATAATAATTTTAGTAGAATCAGCGTTCTTAGTATTTGTTGTACCTATTGTGGATCGTATATTGCTCAGAAATGGATATGGTAGGTTAATCGTATCTTCGATTGAAGCATTAATATCTATTTCATCAGTACTCATGTTAATTTTTTTGCTAAATAAAATGAAGAACATATATATGCAAAAGAAACTTCAATTGTAAAATCCAGTTAACGGTCATCTCGTTAAGTTGATGACTCAAGAGTTATCCCCTAATAGAAAGGTGCATGAGTAAATTATCGTCTTATACGCAGGTATCCAATCCTCTGTAACTTGCTATACACTCTAGCCAGGACACTTGTACTTGTTATACTAGTCTAGATCTTCTGCGAGTGCCTTGTGTCTAGATTAGCTTCTGATATGTGATTCGGTGATTTGGTATATATTTTAAATTTTTTGTGAATCATTGTACCATATTGAATCGCTTTTTTTGGCTTCATGGCAGATTCTTCTGGAATACCTATAGAAAGCGCTGTTTCTCTTAAGATGTGCTTCCGAACAAAGTCATTTGAACCAGTTATCTTCTGATCAATATCGATATTTTTAGCAAAGGCGATGAATTTTTCTGTTAGAAAAGGCTTTTTCAATTTTATTCCCATTTCACAACTTACGGTTTCTATCTCGCTCATAAGCTCTAATTCATTTATGATTTTTTCATCCACTAGTTTTGCTATATAGCGTCTTCCCCGACCATAAACCAGTCTATATTCATTGTACCCGCAAAACAACTCATCGCAACCATTTGCAGTCAAAACTTGCTGGAAGCCACTTCTATTGGCTAACTTTGCAATGTGGAAATATGCAATACAATTTTCGATATGGGACACATTCTCACAGTCTATTATATGCGTCACATGTGATAAAACTTCGTAAAATTCTTGTTCATCCAATGTGTAAATGTGATGAGGCAACCCAATTTTTGAGGCAATTACCTTTGAAAATTCTATGTCCTGAGAATTCGAAAATCCTATAGTCAATAGAGTGACTTCAAACCCGAGATCCTTACAAATTTTTGCTAGCAGTGTACTATCTAGACCGCCGGAGAAAGCAACTGCTACCGACGAATCAATATCCGTAGACTCTACCACTGCAGTAAATAAGGCATTCTTTAAAACAGATAGCAACATTTGTCGTACACTCTGTTGTATATAAAAATGGGTAATTTTTTCATTTGTGTATGTTAAAGACTATCATCCTACAGATAAGTTCGCATGTTGAGCGTGGAGTCATTGGCTAACGATAAGGCCATGCATGCTATTCAGAGACTTTTTAGCTGACTTTCACTATATATTAAAAAACTGCATTTCACGTCGATTACTATAGTGTATATAGATTTTTAGTCTTTAAGGGTTGGCTATAAAATCGCCAATAGTATATATAGAAATGGATTATATGTAAAATCTGTTGTAATTTTTGGTGAAGAATAATTTAGATGGAAAGATTTGAGCTTGATAGAGACATTAGGTATATTGATGGCCATGGCAATTTGCTGCGAAGTAGAACTGAGCATGCAGTTTCAAAATTGCTGTCTTTTTTGGGACATGAATATGAACACGATGTAAAACTTCACCTTGGGGATGGTGATTATATCACAGTTGACTTTAAGGTTGGCGATCTATATATAGAGATTATAGATTCTGAAGCCGACATCGATAAATTCAAAAATATACAAAGCACTGTTCCTGATCTAAAGATTATTGCATTTGGTCATTCAAGGTTTGCAGGCAGGGCTAATGAACTCGAATCATTATTCTTCTTCAATTTCGGCGACACCCAGACAGGTTCTATATTCATAGAAGATCCCTCTCTTGCTTTTGATTATGCACATATTCTGCCTCTTGTAGAAAAATGCTCTATTCTACATGGACATACATCTACGATTATGGTTGAGATTATTGGTGAAATGAAAGATAATCTGGTTATAGACTTTGGAGAAGCTAAGAGAATAATCAAAGACACATTGAGTACAATTGATCACAAATTCTTCATCAGCAAAAAGTACTTGAAAAAAGAAGACGATACCCATTATTACGTGGCGTTCGAAGGGCCAAAAGGATATTTTGATCTCCAATTACCTAAGATGACGACCTTTCTTCTTAGAGGAGAAGCCACAGTGGAAACCCTATCAACTGAGATAATAAAGCTGCTTGCTCCTAAAATGCCATCGAATGTACAAGCATTAGGCGTATATGTTTACGAAGGAGTAAATAAAGGATCTCATATCATTTCAGAAATAATATAGAAAGATTAGATCAGATTACATAATGAGCAAATCAAAAAAAGCACTCGTCATGCTTTCTGGTGGAATAGATTCATCTACGTGCCTTTATTGGGCCAAAAGAAAATTTTCTGACGTTCTAGCCATTACATTTAATTATTATGGAAGACTTAAAAATGAAAAGAAGGCTACAGTCCAGTTAGCTAGAAGAGCAGCTGTTACAAACTTACTGGAAGTCAACCTTCCTTTTATTAAGGAATACTCCGATTTTTATAACAGCCATCCTTTACAGGACAACTTCGATCTGAGGCTATCATCATATATTCCTGCGAGGAATATGATATTTTATTCGATATGTGCACATTATTCAGAATTTCTGGATATTAAATGGATCATAGGAGGACATAATAGTCAAGATGCTGAATTTTTCAAAGATGCAGCAAAAGGGTATATCAAAAAGATAAACTCTCTTTTAAAGCAAGGACGTCCGATAATTGGCAGAAATACACCGACGATATTGCTGCCGTTGGTGAATATGGACAGGCAGAAGGTGATCAGTCTTGCGCTCAAAATAGATGTACCATTAGAATTGACATGGAGTTGTCACAATGAAGGAGAAACACACTGCGGACAATGTTATTCATGTTCTCAAAGATTTGTCGCGTTTAAGTCTTTGGGTATAAAAGATCCCGTCTTTTCTTAAATGGGTACGGTTTCAATATTAACTATTCTATTGAAAACATGACGACGATGCTGCTATATAGCACTACTAGTATGTGCGATATCACATGGTAATTTTCTGTTATTACTATAAAATAGCGCTATATGTCAACGTTAATAACCGTATAAATGTGCTAGTAAAGAAAACAAAAAATGGAGCCTAAAATCGTAGCTAAATCTTGGGATCATAAAATAGAAGAGATTATCTCAAAAAGATGGCAGGAGCAAGATATTTACAAATTTTCTGTAGATCATCAAGACCCGTTTGTGATTGATACTCCTCCTCCCTACCCTTCCGGAAGGCCATGGCACATAGGAGCTGCAGCTCACTATGTGCAAATAGACATGATTGCTCGAACTGCTCGGATGATGGGATACAACGTAATGTTCCCATTGGGGATCGACAGGAATGGTTTGCCAGTTGAGATCTACACTGAAAAAAAATATAAAATTAGAATGCGCCAGACTAACAGAGATAAGTTTCTCGACCTTTGCAGAGTTGCTCTAAATGACTTGGAATCTGAGATGGTACTTATAATGAAGCGTATGGGTCTAAGTGCCAACTTTAAGGAATATTATCGTACTGATTCAGAAGAATTTCGATCCTTAACACAGAGTACGTTTATCGAGCTATGGAACAGGAATCTAGTATATTTGGCCAATAGACCGAATAACTATTGTCCAGACTGTGGAACCACAATAGCGGATCAAGAAGTCGTGTACGATGCTATTCCAACAAAGCTAATTTATATGCACTTTAAGATCCAAGCAACGGAAAGTAGTGTAGTCGTTGCTTCAACACGACCTGAATTGCTTTTTGCATGTCAGGCCATAATAGTTAATCCAAAAGACGAACGTTACTTGAAATTGCACGGAAAATCTGCAGTAATACCTATATTTGATAGAGAGGTTAAGATTGTACCACATAACACTGCAAAACCCGAATTTGGTTCAGGCGTGGTAATGGTATGCAGCTACGGAGACCAGAATGACGTGCATATCTTTAGAGAGCTGGGACTGAAAGAAATTATATCTATCAATGAAAGCGGAAGAACCACATCCGAAGCTGGAACCTACGCTAATTTGCGCGTAAATCAGGCAAGAACAAAAATAATTGAAGATTTAAGGAATGCCGGCATTTTGGAAAAGGAGGAAAATATAATGCATAGGACTCCATTATGTGAACGTAGTAAAACTCCAGTAGAAATAATCCCTTTACAAGATTTTTATCTAAAACAGCTGGATTATGTTCCATGTCTGAGAGATCTGGCAAACAAAATCAAATTCTATCCTAAAATGCATAGACAAATTCTTCTTAATTGGTTAGACTCGATAGCGATCGACTGGCCCATTTCACGAAGAAGATTTTACGGCACCGAGATACCGATTTGGTATTGCAATAACTGCATGACTCCAAATCTTCCAGAACCTGGCAAATACTATCGTCCGTGGAAAGAGAAACCTCCCTTTGAGAGATGCAATAAATGCGGTAAAGCCGACTTTACAGGTGAAGATAGAACATTTGATACCTGGATGGACTCTAGCATTAGTCCGCTCTTTATTACAAAGTATAGAAGTGATCAAAAGTTACACAGTTTCACATACCCAACTCAAATGAGGCCACAAGGGAAGGATATAGTAAGAACTTGGCTTCATTATACTATGCTGAGGTGTTTTCAATTAACGGGCCAACAACCTTGGTCAAATGTCTGGATTATGGGATTTGGTATAGATGAGAAAGGAGAAAAAATGAGCAAAAGCAAAGGCAACGTGATTGACCCGTTTCCAATTATTAACCAATATGGAGCAGACACGTTCAGATTCTGGTCTGCAAGCGAAAGTAATCTAGGTTATGATTTTAGATGCTCAGAACAGAGGATTGTAAGTGCACAGAAATTTTTATCAAAACTATGGAATATAGCTAGATTTATCTCTTCATTTGATATTAGGTCTGACACTCCTAGTGATCTAGCTTCATCTGATAGATGGATTATGGCAGAACTGTCAAAACTCGTCGACGAATGCAGAATGGGATTTGATAACTTTAACTTCTTTGTACCAGCAAATGCGATCAGAGAATTTACATGGAATTTGTTCGCGTCACATTATATGGAAATGGTAAAATCTAGATTTTATGATAATAGTGATAAACTTGGACAGACATCTGCTGCCTTTGCATTGCATAAATGTCTCACAACGATTTTGTTGCTATTAGCACCGATATGCCCATTTATCACAGAAGAATTATGGACTACGATATATTCTGCTAAAAGTATCCACTTACAGCTAATGCCAAAATCACAACACGAATATCCGCAGATGACTTGCTACACAAGAACCATAGTAGACTTTAATTCTATGGTGTGGAATAAAAAGAAGGAAACTATATCAGAGAAAACCGGAAAGCCGCTATCCCTCAAGGATTTCATAGATATATCTGTTCCAGCCGAACTAGAGCTATTTAAGAGCGACCTTGAGATGATGCATAATCTAAAAAAATAACAATTTTTCATACCCTAAATCCGAATGATAATTTACTTCACTCAATGCAAATGTTGTGGGAGACGGAATTTGCGATCGAAAAACAAGACATAACTATTACGAACGAGATTAATGGATCCGCTATTGACCAGTTTCTGTATTATCATTTAAGATTTCTAGCGCGTCTTGTGCGATATCTACTACTGTATGTGAATCAACATTAGGCTCCATAGTGACAATGACTGTATTCTTGTTCATATAAAGTGTTAATATAGAGATCTTTTCGCGTTCTACATACGCAAATCTTGATTTACCCATTGTTCCATCAAATCTCTGTCTCATCGATTTGCGGAGGGCAGTCTGAGCAAGATACAATTCTTCATTATTCTGATCTACAATTGAATCAATTCCGTTGCGCATTCCGCCAGCAATCAACAATCCTGAATCATCCACTACACCTGCATAACGTATATCATCATGCAAAGCAAAGATTCGCTCACATAATCTTTGATAGTCCATGATATACACAACCATTGCTATTTATTGAATGTTAGGCATTCTAACATCTTAATTGTAAATATCGAAAAAACAAGACGAAGTCACGTTTACCAATTCTGCAATACATAAGCATTATTACTTCGACATGTATTCTACGTAGTGATATAAGTTTTTATTTCTATTTGGTACTGGAGCATATATATTGTAAAACCGACATTACGTGCAACTTATAAGATATTATTTCGTACACAATATGATCGCCATTGGATTAGCAAATGATGATGATATCACTGCTATTTTTTGTGTACTATCTAAAAAGTTGCATTTTAAAAGCGCTTCTACAGCCGAATTGCAAACCTAAAATTGGCTACCCTAACATAAATCTTATTTTGGTACGCTGAATCAGAATTTAACTATTTCACGATAGGTTTCGTATCTCTTTTGAACATCTTGTTTAGTAATGCCCAGTAGCTTTTCCACACCAAAACCTTCGACTGCAAATGCACCCATAACATTTCCGTAAATTACTGCTTCCTTCATCGTATTAATATTGACGCTATTCTTCTTTGCTATGTGTCCCATAAACCCACCAGCAAACGAATCTCCTGCTCCTGTAGGATCTACAATATCTTCCATTGGATATGCAGGAGCAGGGAACACTATATCATCACTAACCAATAGTGAACCGTGTTCTCCTTTCTTAACTATGGTGAACCATGGCCCCCACGACATTATCAGCTTTGCACATTTAATCAAGTTAGTTGTCTTGCATAACAGTCTGGCCTCTTCATCATTAATCACAACACCATCTACTTTACTCATCATTTTTATTATATCCTGCTTCTGGTTCAAAATCCAATATTCTATAGTATCACACACTATTAATTTAGGATTTGAAAAATGGTCTAATATCTTAATATTCTGAATAGGGTCGTTGTTAGCAAGGTATACATATTCAGAATTGATATATTGATCGGGTATTACGGGCTCGAAACCTGCTATGACATTTAATTCTGTCTTGTTTGCTGTTCTATGGTAAAGGTCATAATCAAATGATGAATCATAATGAAACGTCTTGCTATCTTCTCTAGTAATTACTCCTCTGGTATCCACTCGACGATCAAGAATACTCCTATATTCAACTGGAAAGTCAGAGCCTACAATTCCAACTATAGAAGTAGGAGTAAATAAACTCGAACAAAGTGATGCATAAGTAGCCGCTCCTCCCATGATTTTTGTTTGAGTCCTAAATGGTGTACGTGTTGTGTCTAAGGCAATAGTTCCAAAAACTGTAATCATGTCTAAAGTTCTAAGAAGATAAATAAATAAATGCTTCTCGAATTAATGATATCGGCATATTAAATAACTAGCGGAGGAAATTGCTATTGAATTAATGCGCTTAGTAGTAGCAATAACAGGCGGCTCAGGTGTTATATACGGCATCAAAACACTAGAAGTCCTGCAGAATTTGAAAATAGAAACTCATTTAATTGTTAGTCGATGGGGTGAAAGAAATATTAGCATTGAAACTGATAAAACGTTTGACTACGTTAAATCGCTTGCAACAACTTATTACAACAACGATAATATGGCTGCTGCGACATCGAGCGGTTCTTTCAAATACGATGGCATGCTCATAGTTCCATGCAGCATGAAAACGCTCTCAAGCGTGGCAAATGGATATGAAGATAATCTAATATCCAGATCTGCAGGGGTGTGCATTAAAGAATCAAGGAGGCTCGTAATTGTTCCAAGAGAGACACCTCTTTCAAAAATACATCTTGCAAATATGATAAAGCTAGCGGAAACCGGAGTAGTATTGTTGCCAGCAATGCCTGGATTTTACCATAGGCCCAAGTCAATTGACGACCTGATAACCCACATAGTAGGAAAGATTCTGGATCAATTTGGAATTGAGCATAATATATTTAGAAGATGGGGGGGGCGGAGAGACTAGTAGATGTCCATAGGTTTAGCTTGGAACTGGAAAATTATCGTCTTCCCACAGTCGCATTCTATCCATTTTAGCCTTTCTTCTGGCCTCTTGCAGCATAGTGTATACACTTTTGTGTGACTTTCCTTTTGAAAGCATAGTAACTGCATCCGAAGCAATCTTGGTCTGGTCGGATTTTCCTATCAGTCCAACACTATGACCATATACTGAAATATAGGCACCGGTCAGATCCTCAATGGTCCTTCTGGATTTGCCCTCTTCACCTATTATTCGACCTTTAATTCTCTCCATGGAATTTGAAGACTTGCCTGCATAATCTCTTAGATCTATTAACTGAAATGTATCCTCGTCTCCGTCAATTAGCCTGTACGCGCGTCTAGGGGAAAACCCCTTGGAAATAGCTGTGATCACTTCTACCGCCTTGAAGGGCTCCATCCTTGTAGACATTGGTTCTGACTGCGAAGAAATTATTGCATCACCGGTTTTACTGTCTATCTCAATTAAGACATTACATTTGTCCTGAATTTCTCCTTTTACTTTACCATTCTTACCAATGATTACTCCTATGCGATCTCTAGGAACCTTCACTATCTGTTGGAAACTCACTTATTCTCACCGGTAATTTTGTGAATTGCTGACTCCAAAGCTAAAACTTTGACACCGCGTTTTGTGAAAAAGGTATTAATATTGGCAATGTCTCGTGTTAAAAATTGTCGTGAATTAGGCTGTTTAATATTTACTGACGAACCAAAATCAAACAATATAATCCTCCCTTTGGGACACTTGAATATATTATATTCGGATAAATCTGCGTGAACTAATTGAGCCTTTTGATAAAGATTTGATATCTGTCCAATAATTTCTTTATAGTCATTGTATGTGATGGAATTTGAATTAACGAGGACTGGACATGGGATCCCACTAACATCGTCACCTATAAACTCCATCACTAGAACATTTTGGCGTACTTTTAGCGGAGCTGGGACATTTACACCGTTTTCGTAAGCAGTTTGCAAATTTTTGAATTCCTTTTTGGCCCAAATGGATATTAAGTTTCGCGATCCTCTCTTGCTAGAGTAAAAACGAGGATCACCGGCTATATATTGAAGACGTTTTTTAAACTCCGCACTGACAGTAAGGTATATTTTCACTGATAGAAAATTTTGGCGATTCTTATCTAAGGCCAGGTAGACTTTTGACTCCTTGCCTGATGCGAGCGGACCTTTGATATAACCTAAGACGTTACGGTTAATCATTTCATTGATTACCTTAAGAGTAGGGATGTTAAATACGTCGTCAACTACCCTGTAGTCTTCGGATCTCTTTAAAAGAAACCTATTCTCATGCTCATGTCTATATAATCTCCTGTTTACTCTGTCAGTCACTTTTCGTTGTTGAGTTGTTACATCCTTTTCTTCGATTTCTTCAAACAATAGTATATGATTCAGCCCTTATGCTTTCTCCGTTATTAATATTTGTGATGAAATTTGAAAATCATTAAGAATGGAACACCTGAAATTCTCCGTATGCTCCGTTCTTTTGCAAGCTTCAACTGCACAGCTTGGCTCACAATTCTCTCTCCAACCAAATTGGCTATAGAGCAGGTTCGTAATAGTTCTTCAGCTTGGAATGCTTCAATTATTTCCTGTTGAAAATATTCCTTTGTTATATCGATTAAAAGTTCCCCTTCCTGTAATCTCGATCCTATTAATTCTATATCACATATGTTAATCATGAGTGAACCTTGGTATTTCGTGATCCTTATGGCATATTCATCGTTATGTATTTTTTCACCAGACAAATTGCGATATACATGTTAATAGCCAAAAATAATTAAGTTTATTGAATTTTTATGTTCTTCATAGCCAGGTCAATAATTAGTCTAACTGTGTTGGCATATGTAAAGAATGTAAACTAATACTGGAATACTCCGGGTGGCAATATTATTAGAAATGGTGAATAGTTGTCATAATAGTATTCTTGGCGGGATTTGGAGATAATATAATCTATATATTTTTGTTTCTTTTTTTTCTTCAAAATGAATAAGATGTGTTTGTGTGTGTCATCATGGCGGCTGTATTAGCTGTCATAACAATAACGATGTCCTGTACATCCACGTTATAAATTATATCTGATGCTCAGGTAGCGGATGCAGCGAATAATGGCATCCTGCACAAAATACAAGCAGGAGGAGGAAATTCTACTGCTCCATTGACAGTATTTGTTCCTCGGAATATGCAGATCAATGTTGGAGAAAGCATAACATGGGACAATCCTTCCACGGTAGGTGAACCACACATAGTTACCTTTGTTTTAGATAATACTACCATGACAAATATAGTTTCACCATTTTCAGTACCAAATTCTACGCAATTTATTGCCATACCTCCTAACTCTAACAATGAACCGCTCAGACCGCCGGGAGAGAACAACGTAGTAATAGCAGTCAACTCGATGTCATTTGTTCCAACCATAACTGATTCACAGGGAGATGTAAAGGAGTATGCGCCACCAAATCCTTCCTATACCATGGCCGGAACCGAAAAATATGTCAATTCAGGTTGGCTACTGCCGAAGGGACAAGAGCAACAATTTCCTGGTTCGTCTGTCGGTCCATTTATCATTTTTTATCAATTCAATGGCTGGAATGGAACATTAGTTTTTACGTGACCAATTGTATTTGAGTGTATAACTGCATCTAAATTTGGACATAGTGATCCAACTTTTAATTATAGAAATATGATTGTATAAATATGACATTGAATAATAATACTAATGCTAATTAAATTGACAACGAGCAACAATCTCGACAGAAATAAAAAAAGAATAACCAAAAAAGGAATACTTTTTACAGTTCTCCTTGTCGGGGGAGTGATCGGAGCAAGCTTTCTAGTGTATCTTCTTCCAGGCTGATGAGTAAACTGCTTATCTATTTAGTGTGATGCCACCAAACTGAGTACAAACGCTGTTCTTTATTATGGTAATAGTCCACTGTGATTTCTAAGCCTGAATGTGTTGGCTCCTATTTAATTGAGTATTTAATATTATAGAAGGAGTAAAAATTATTTGTCTCCATAGAGAGTCAGATTATTGATTTCTAGACTCGAATGCAAAAATTTTTAAAAGCAATTTATCCTCTATTGTGTGTTATAATATATGTGTGCACATCATGAAAAAGGGCAGGAACCTCATGGGTACAACAATCTTAATGGAGTCGCATTATCAATCTTAGTCATGGGTTTGTCCCTTGCTGTTGTAATTCTTCTCTGGATATGGTTTGGCCATGTAGGGCCGTCCTTTTCTGATCAAACCCTGGCTCAACAACAGAAAACTTTAAGGCAACAATACGCTTTACCTTATAAACCAATTATCACAGATCCAACATTGCTTCAAACTCCTCCTTCTCTTAGAAGCTTGTCGAATGGAACAAGTAGCAGTAACACTACTAGTAGCAGCAATAGCAGCAGTAAATAATATAATAAGTTAACTTATTTCTGAGAGTGCCTTTTTTGATATAATGTACTAATCGATTATGTGTAAATGTATGGTAGGGTCAAGCTTTATGATGAACTAATCATTTGGATATGTTCATATATTTGAAAGCTATATACAGATTAATAACAATATGTCTACTAATCAACATGCTTCAAAACTTGCAAACAAGCGATGGCAGACATACCTAAAGGAAGAAAACGAAAATAATCGAAGATTTGTATATAAGAGCAAATACCTTGTTACAATCATTCTATCGATAATTAAATTTATACTATGGCTTTGGGCAAATATCCAGAGCAAAAGAAGACGTATTGTAGAAAAAATCTGTGTGGAATAGTTATCAAATTACGCATGTATTTTATATTGAGCAAAACCCCGATCATCATTTCTCAAATATATTTTGAGATGTTGCAGCTCCAGACCGAGGTTATGGTTACTCATATTTTTATAAAATATGTGGCACTGATAAAACATGCATCTTGTAATCTGAATGTGATTGTTTTATCAATTTGGTATGAATAAGAGATTTATACATTTCATAATCATTTTTTACTATAAGAATTTTTATAGTACTTGTTTCTGATCCTACCCTATTGACTAGCCTCTTGTCCGATGAAGATATTGAACCGGAGGCTGCGGAGTTAAAATTGATTAGCGATGCGCTTGCAGTAACAAATGAGAAACTTGAATTAAAGACCAGAGAGTTGAATGAGACAAATAAGGACTTATTTGAATCCCATCATAAGATTGCAGAAATAAACAATGAACTTGCATCAGCAAACAAAAGATTGGCACTGACAAATAAAAGATTCATAGAGGTAACCAAAAAACTGACACATTCAAATAAAGAATTACGTCTAGTCAATCAAAGGACAAAAGAATATGGTAATTTAAATGCAGACTTTATTAATAAAGCAGCTCATGAAATTAGGACTCCTATACACAACATACTTGGATATTCAGAATTATTGCTAATGGAACTTGAGAATGATAAAACAAATTCTCATCCTACCAGCAATAATCAATCTATACAGGCAATATATCGAAATGCAAACAGACTTCAGATGTTAACGGAAGGAATACTTAATATAGCTAGAATTGAGCGCAAAACATTGAAACTTAATAAAAAACAAATTAATTTGATTGCTGAAATGCACGGCTTAATAGAGCACATTATTAGAAGCGAGATCTTTACAAATAATAAAAAAATCGAAATACTGTTTCATCCTGAAGAAGAATATATCACAATTGAAGCAGATCAGGTCTTGTTACAGGGAATTATTCAGAATTTATTGGACAGTTCTATAAAATTAGTACAAGATGATGGAACAATATCCGTTAATATCAAAAAGTCCTATGACAAGATTGACATTAGCATAAAACTCGACATAACTGGCGTTGACCTAGAAATAATGTCAAGCCTTTTTACAAAGTTTGAGTACAAATCCTATCAGGGATTAGGATTAAGTTTGTTTATTGCCAAAACCATTGTTGAAGCACACGGCGGTAGAATATGGGTTGACATCGCTCCCAATTCAAACACGGTATTATTTACATTTAGTTTACCAGTAAATCATTCATGATGTCAGATCCGATCTAATCACATATTGATAAGGAAATAGTCAAATCTATGTATTTACTATGAGATTCAACATTATAGATCTTTGGAAATACCAACTTATGTAGCGATTGACCATAACTTTTACTGCAACAACCCTGAATAGGCTATTGGCACTACACAGTGCAAGACCAATGAACATACATCTAATAGTTCATTAAGAAACTACACAATATTTGAACAATATCAATCAAATTAATTCTTGCTATAGTAACATCACCTATTAATTTGAACAGAATCAAAATAAAGATTGGTGTTTAACATCCTAAATATAGGACAACTAGCTACTTTCTATAGTAGCTATCTATGAGCCATGCAGCGATACTCTCGATCACATCATCGACATTTGTCTTTGGACTACTTTTATGGGGCTCGGTTTTTGCAGTTTTAGTGCAGAAGACAAGTGCAATATACGAAGACTGTGACGGTACGAGCAGCAACAACGTTAACAATATGACTTGCACAGGTTCATATCATGAATCTACCGGTATTACACTTAATGATCTGATTCAAAGAAGTACAGACCAAAGGCTCATTCATAACGATACGATTATGAAAACTATGAACCTTTATCCACACAAGACCAATATCCCATTTCTTCTGCCATTTCCATAGATATTTATAAATGTGAGAAGTATGAACGGTGGAAGGGATCACCTTCTTGTGAATTAAATTGCATACCGCAAATATGTAGACCAGATTTTTTTAATTCGAAAATGGGGTGTGAGCTTGAAATGAAATGATACGAAGAAAATTATGCAACAGTTTGCTATGTGAATTATTGTGCTCCAACATTACAGTAAATGAATCCAATTCCGTAATGAAATATCCTGCTGGAAACCAGAATAGATATACATATGTCTAATCGTAGAGACAATATAAAAATAATAATAAGACTAAAAGACTTTTACTTTACCTCCCGTCTGCTATGGGGCCTTCTTCTGCTTTCCTTTCATCCCTATCTTGCCCAATTGTGCAAGCAAGGCCGATAATTGAATTTCGGGATGTGCACCTATCGACATTCGGTAGTCGTATTCCGCCATTATAGATGCAAATTCATCTAGGTTATCCAATTTCATATCAAACGATTCCTGATTGGCATATTTGAGGAAATCAGTTTCAGACATTCCATAAACACTTGTTAGCTCCATCAATTTTATTCTAGCATCATTGAATTTCCCTGCAAGAGCTAATCTAATAATTTCTCCAACTTTAGCTTTGCCAGAAAGCCCTACTGAAGCATTCACGTTATTGACAGAAACCGATCCCATTCCTGCAGAAGCTTGAAGGACATTAATAGAATGACGTAAATCCCCAAGTGTGGAATCGTAAATTTGAGATAGTGCCCGTTCCTCATACTGCAGTCCTTCCTTTTCGCATATCATTTTTAGGTAACCGATGACATCTTGCCTTGCCAATCTTGTAAAGTGAAACACAACGCATCTACTTTGAATTGGTTCAATGATCCTCGACAGATAATTACAGATAATTATGAATCGTGTAGTTTTCGAACTATCTTCTATTATTCTTCTCAATGCTGTTTGAGCTTCGGCAGTCATTTCATCGGCTTCGTCAAGAATAATTATTCTAAAGGGTTTATCATCCGTATTGCTAGATGCAAGTTTCATCACAGCAGCAAACTCTTTGACCCTTTCACGAACCATTTTTATTCCTCTTTCATCAGACGCATTTAATTCAAGAGTATTTCTTTGCCAATCCTGTCCTAGTAATTCCCTAGCAATGCATAGAGCTGTCGTGGTCTTACCTACTCCCGCAGATCCGGCAAACAACAGGTGTGGGATCTCTGAGGAGTTCTTTATGAGATTGCTCAAGCCGTTGACTATTTCAGCTTGATCTATGACCTGATCCAATTTTGTAGGTCTGTATTTTTCAACCCACATAAGATTTGAGAGCGCGTTGCTTTTAGTTGACATAATTTTGTTACCTCGATGCAGTTTTACAATGTTATTAACCTACCTAATTAAAAGGTAAGTATCTTTTCAACAATGTAGAATTTGAGATTCATGATAATGTTCGTGTTTTGAATACATTTTGCATCACGAAGAAAGTAAAAAGATCGATAATGACTTGTCTTAACGGGGGTGCATATCGCACTCTATGAAGAGACATGTGATCGAATCTAACAGAATTTCATTCTGATTCAGCAGAGAACAATCGCCTGTGTTCCTCCATCATGCATCGGTTATAGATAACATCTATACCATGTTCTTTTGCCTTAAGCTCTGCATTATCGTTGTATATGCCTGATTGCATCCAAATTACTTTGACTTTGTCTTTTTTGTTAAGTGCATCATCGATTACTGCGGGGACATCCTCCGACCTCCTGAATATATCCACAATATCTATCTTATCTGGTATATCTGCAATCTTAGAATATGATCTTCTTCCCAGCACTTCTGTAATTGTCGGATTAACAGGAATCACATTATATCCGTGTTCTATGAGATATTTAGGGACAAAGTGACCTGCCTTTTCCTCATTTTTAGACATACCAACCACGGCTATGTTTTTCATTTTATAGATGTCCTTTAACTCAGACTCTGAATGAGAATCTTGTTTCACGATGAATATGACCGTGTATTCTAGACTGATCGTATATATATCATTAATCCAGAATTTGACATATCGTACTTGAGAATTGCTACTGCTTTTCAGAATTAATATCTACTGTACTCTGTCCTATGTGTGGCTAGGTGGTGAATATTTTCAAGTGCCACTAAAGGATATCGCTTATCTTCGAAATTATTTCTTCCTGTGCTATAATTTCTGAGGATGATTGGTATAATTCAAGGTATACACATAGGTACCTATCTTTTTTTTCTGTCAATGCAGTCACAGCCAGATATACAGCATTCCCGAGATCAGCAAGATCAAAAAGAAACACATTTTTATTATGGGTTGATTCGCTAGAGGACTTCATAACCTGCTGGTGATTTAATGCTGGGATCAAATAACGCAAATAAAAAAAGCCTGATTTTATAGTCAGAGTATCATTATTTCCGAAGAACTTGTACTTATTAAATCCTCCAGCGAGCAATTTTCCATCACTATCAACGGCGCCAACAAATTTCACACTTTTATCTAAGCGGAGTGCGCTCAAGCAAATTTCCATTAGAAAGTTGTGTTCTTCTGTACTCACTGATAAAGTAACTTGAAAGCCAAGTATATATTAAATGGCTATATTTGTACTAAGAATTGTAATAGTTTATATTCAATAATACTATTTTTTAGTATAGGGGATTCTCCTAACTTTACTAATATTAGTACCAATATACTAGAAGTTTAATGAGATACTTTTGACCGTGTTCTAGTTACCGCTTGCCAAAGCATAAAAGACCACGAGATCTTCAGAATTCCTTTGGAATCGGTGCTCTGTACCTGCTGGGACATATATCGATGTTCCCTCTTTGATAGGATAATTCTTTCCATTTAAATTGATCATGCCGTCACCTCGAATAACAAAATAAACTTCATCGACTGGGTGTGGTTCTTGCGTATCAATATCGTTGAAATGCAACCGCAAGATGCCAGCCTGAATATGTTCAGTATTTATAAAGTCTCTGAAGTAGGCATCATCGTGGTCAAGTTCAGAAAGAATATCGTTTAGTTGCCACATGTGCTTCATAAAACTTGCAAGGCTAAGCCATTATAATTTTATATCGCTGAACATTAGCATCGCCATGGGTCAAAAAGTCCTTAAAATGTTCGCGAGACTAGTTCGATCGTCTAAAGCACATATTATTGTCTCAGTATAGCGCAGCTCGTACGATCATCATAATACTATGCAACAATGTACATAGATGATACTGTTAAGAGTGACGTTTTGCTCGCTTATAAAAGTTCACATAACTCAAGGCATAGGTTACTAAAATAAGATTTGATACAACATAAATGCAACCACACTAGAACTTCCATGATCTTAAGACATATCTTTCTAAATTTGCTTATCCTGGTTGCTCTTTGTGAGTTGCCATCTATATACATTGTATTGTATATTTCTGTCACATGGAAGCTGACACTGATGATAAAGCAAAAAATCTGGGTCAGTTTAAATAAGTGTCTCCCAATATTATGTGGTTATATTATGATGGGTGCTATATGTCATATTCTTCTTTAGAACTGGTGTGGGTTATTGGATTTGCAATAAGCACAGTCTTGGCGTTTGCTATTTTGTCCTATCAACGTCATAGACAACACTCGCTAATGAAGCAAGCAGAAAGACTATACATACATAAGGAATTCATTAAGCATCAAATAGAAATTGAAAAATGGAAACGTGAAGTCTTTAGACCATGATACGCAGTATATATTTTCTTTTTAAGAAAATGATTATGCTGTCTTCATATATTATTTAACCATATTAGCATTGTGAATACTAAATCAATTGAACTCAGACCTCCATTTGATGGGCTATTTTTTGATAAACTGCCGCTACAACCCTGACTAGAAAAAGCTTCTAAAGCAGTTTAATACTATGATTGTCATTATATCGCCTGCTAATATGTTCAGAGGAGGAAAAATATTCAGGTATGAGTAACACTAAGAATATCTCGACTGATAAGCAATATCCAAAATTATCAAAGGCTACTTCCGGTTATTTAGAAATTGAACACTTTAAGAATGCAGACCTTCATACTGGTTACTTTTGTTACAATTGCACATATTTTATCAAACCTGATCATTGTGCGATAGTAGAGGATAGTGGACCTGATGTATACAACAAAGAATCTGGAATTATAGCCCCGCACGGACTTTGTACGCTATGGGATCCTAATGAGGATGAGACACGTTAATGTTAAAGGAATCATTTTGAGGGAGCAGTGAAATAGGAAAATATGCCTAAAATTACCGATAAGATCAAAGAAAAAGTGGGAGCAATTGATAATCTCTCAAAGTTTCAGAAATTCAACAAGCTGAAAGCATCTTATATAGAGTACGATAAATTTGCAGACTCAAACCTACACGAAGGATATTTCTGCTACAACTGCATTTACTGGATTAACGCGGGCGGTGGAAAATGTATGCTTGTGGAGAATGATGGTCCTGATGTATTAGGAAAGGTTTCAGATGTTATTGCTCCACACGGATGTTGTGCAGGCTATGAAGCAAACTATGGTAAGCTGCATGATACTAGAAATCCAAGTGAAGCTCAAGGTATCGATGCTGAGAAAAATAAAGATAAAGTAACTACTGCAGATGTTACCTGAGGTTTTCATTCTCTTGATGTCATCTTGTGACCTGTTTATTCTGGGCTGCAGAAAGTACAAATATACAATATTATTATATTCTTAACATTAGTAACAAATGGTCATCTGCAAACTAAATATATAATATATGAACTTGTTGTTTTTTAACACCTAGTGCGAAGGATATAGTGATAGCAAATTCGAACGAAAAACTAAGCAATTGATGAACAGCATGCACATATGAGCGCTGCAGTTCTTCAGAAATTTCGTAAGAAATATCAGGAGATCGTTGAATAATTAAATTAAATTAAGATATTACTGACAGCGGAGTTGAGTAAAAGCGATTCTCTCCTATCGCTCCTATTATTGTTCTCTATTGCTATATACATGATAGATATTGCCAGTTTTTTCATCCCTGTAATTCCATGAACTAGAATTTAACTTAAGCAGCTCAAACGTAGATTTTTGTTTTTCATCGAGTATATCATAAACTGATTGACCAATGACCAAACCATTAGGTTTCGCAAGGCTAGTCATCTTTACTGCAACGTTAACAGTGTAACCTAAAATATCATGATGGGGTTCCTTTACTATTTGCTTTCCATCCAATGCGTGTATGTCCCATCCGTATTGAATTAATGCGGTCTCGCCAACATCTATTCCAACTCGTATGCTCATTTCAGGATAATCATATTGATTTAGAATTGGATTAATACCGTTCTCAATAACCTTAATCATAGATCTAGCACAATTAATTGCATTTACGCATGGCAAATATAGCTGCTGTTTCTGTGGATTATCGTCTCTGTTTCTATCTGAATTCGTTATGAAGAACGCCAAAATCGCATCACCTATATACTTTAGGACGTATCCACCGTATAGTGCTATTACAGTTGACATTTCCTGAATAAACGTTTGAATTATAGTTATGAGTCTATCAAGAGGTAACGTCATCGATAGCTGCGTAGATCCAACTAGATCTATATGCAATATTACAAACGTGACTTTGGATCTAGAAAACTTTCGCAATATTTTATCCGTTTCGTCCATCGAAATGTCAAACTGAACACCACCTGATTTCAGTGCTTTCCACATTCTGGTTTGCGCATTTCCGATAGCTAAGTCGATATTAACTATGGCATCAAGATAAAACGAATTGCCAATAGAAGAAACGTCGTATGATTTACTTGTATCTGCCGGTTGTTGTTCTTTATTTATTTTCTGCTCCTCCTCTGCTATTACCTTATCTATTTCTTCTACCCCGATGTCTAATTGCTGAGCGATCACATCACGATCGATTCCAGAACTGTACAGACTCAATATCGTTTGACGCTGATAACTTGACGATGCAGTGCTGATCTTGTCTTCTTGTGCAGACATAATTTCATTTCAATTCCGTAGGTTAAGGTTGGAAATACCGATATATCTGTTTTAGCTCACAGGGGATATAATAGTTGCGTGTATTCATTGTACTTATTTCTTCTGATTTAATTACTTGCTCGATTCGATAATACTTCAAAATGTAACAACACTTTTATTCATTTCATTTCATTTATCTTCCTAGTCTATCATGCCTGAGGTTAGCAAGTCATACTATACAGGCAAAGATGTTGATGTAAAAATTACGCAAATCAATGATGCTGTATACAGGATATCAGGATTTGTAGACACTTTTGGAATAACCTTCAACCAGTTTTTGATTCATGACGAACGACCCATCCTTATTCACACCGGCCACATTGGAATGTACAAGAAAATAGAGGAAAAAGTCAAAGAGGTCATTCCGTTGCAAAAGTTAGCATATGTAGCATTTTTGCATTTTGAGAGCGATGAATGGGGTGGCATGGCATTTCTTGATTCTGCTGATGCAAAACTAGTATGTAGTGACTTGACTTCTAAATTAAACTTGACTGGATGGCATGACGTTCCAGTAGATCATATTTCATTTTGGGACAACGAAATCCTAAAGACTGGAAAAAGGAGATTCAAGTTTATTATGACTCCACACGTACACCATTGGGATAGCATGATGGTTTTTGAAGAAACAAAGTCGCTCTTCCCCTCTGATTTGTTTATACAGCCAGGAGACAACAAGCCAATAACATCTGATGATCTATCAAAAGATATGATTAACCTTTATAGAGGTGCAAGGATCTTTGCGAGTGAAGAACCGGTTAGACAAACGACTAGGAGGCTAGTTAATTAGTATCCCAACATGATATTTCCGATGCATGGTTCTTGTATTGATGGTTCGACTTTTCCAAAATATACCGATGCAATAATGAGTAACAACTTTGCATACACTGGAATGCTGTTGGGGCAAAAATTGGAAACATCATCCAATCTAGTTAGCTAGAAATGCTAAATAGTACAAATTTTTAATTATGACCATACTGTACGGAGGGCCAGTATACCATGAGAAAAGTATTACCTAAAAAGGTCATGCTGATTGAGAAGCTTCAAGTTAGCCTCGAGTTAGGCATGTGTATGTCTATCCTTTCTCATAATCTCTATAACCTTTTCATCGTTGACAGCCTCGAAATTTTGGTAGTATTCTCCTACAGAACTGAAAAATGAAGGTTTCGTAACAACTTCTATGTAATCTGCTTCCTTTCTTAGCAAATTATTTACTGTATCTCTTGGAGCTACAGGTAGTGCAATAATTAATTTACTATTCGGAGCTATTGCCTTTCTAACTGATCTGGCAGCAGCTATCATCGTAGCACCTGAGGCTGCTCCGTCATCTACTAAAATTGTTGTTGTGGCCCACTGGCCGTCGATTTTGTTTACATACGCCTCCTGGGGTTTCTTTTGCGTGTATAGAGCATATCTACGCTCAATTTCCTGCAGCTGTCTACTTTTTTCTTTTTCAATGTAATCTTGTGGTATATCTAAATCTCTAACAGTTCTATAATCCATGTAAGTGGTGCCGTCACTCATTATCGCACCAAAAGCAGCCTCTTCGTTGTTTGGTATTGTTAATTTTCTTGGTATAACAAGATCAAAATGCGAAGCTTTGAGTTTTGTTGCTATCACGTCTGCTAGCACAATTCCACCGCGTGGAATACCTAGGACCGATACCGCATTATTTCTCAGCCCCTCTTTAGTGATACTGTCGATCAATGCTGCAGCCAATATATTTGCAGCAGCGATTCTATCTCTAAATTTAAACTGAAGCTTTTTTTTTATTGCCTCAAACATATCTAATAGTATTATATCTCATCATAAATATATCAGATATTTTCGATGAGCTAGTTCTAGATTCAAATCCTTTGGCACGCGGTATATTAACAAAGTCAACTTAATAACCACATCGCCATTTTTGTCTGTACTTTGTGTTAAATCTCTCATGCTAGATAATAGCCATCTTTATGAATTCTGCTTTACAGACGTGCATATAATTGAAATCCGCAGATGCCCATTAGAATTTATGATATCATAAAAAGAACTCTTCCAGTGTCTCATATAGAAGCACTGACCAAGCCGAATTATTGATAGATCAAATAATAACAGTACTTAGCATCGTATATAACTGCTAAGAAGAAATTGTATTATTGTGTATCGTAAACACATGGTTTTATTGCTGTCCGGAATCATGGCCGCTTTTGGAATAAGTGTGAGTATTATAATAATTGCTGTGAACGGCGGTTTTTCAGGTCCTGGCCCTTCGTTATTTAATCCTCCGACTGCTTCTAATCTGTGGGCCGTAGGTGGAAATGTACGCGCAGGTACTATGCTAAACTATTCATTGACCAGGATAGGATCGCATGACTCTCCTTGGAGCAGCCTAGGCTCAAATAGCTCACTAATAAATTCATTTGTCTCTCTGGATTTTGCTCAGGATGAAACTAATGGCATTCTTAATAATAATGATTGGAAAGTGACGATCCACATTATTAATGAAACAAAACAGTCGCCTTCAATAAATATGCAGACAATATCTTCGAGCAGTAATATCAAGGAAGGAACCATCTTCTTATCAAAACAACAATTAACTAATGCTGCTTCCCATCCAATCAGCCAGGATTTCCTGCAATATTATGAACCAATAGAATCTTCTATACTCGAAATTAGAGATATTGCATTGCAACCAGAATATCTCGTAGTGGGAGCGCATTGGAATTCGATTAGCACAAATGTAGCAACCATTCCTGTAAAAGTAACCGCTCAAGAAAAGATCCGAACAACAGCAGGAACATTCAACACCTTTATATTATCTTATACTATTGGTTCCAAAACTAGTCGTATTTGGATAGATCAGCACGCCCCTCTTCCGATTAAAGCACAAGTCTATAATACTCAGGACCAGCTTCAATACGAGTATAATTTGATTGGGTACAAAAAATAGGATTACCATCTTAATTGGGTTTGGTTACTAGTTTGAACCTTTAGATCAGTACAGCGGTTTGGCTAGAGGGCTTGAACGATTTAGCTATTTTTATCAATTTTACAAAAAATAAATTCAGATAGTGGGGAAATGCTATTGGCTCGTAGATCATGGTATACAAATGATTCCATTTTCGTACAACACATCTCACTAATATACTGGCTTATCTCTCAGTGAATATATCCCTGTAATCGAAAAAGTATGATGTGATTTTCGTTATTTCCAGGAATATTTTTTCAATAATGTGACTGTAAAAACGTGATTAGCCTAATTACTCTTAATTGTGCAGAGAACAGAGAAATAGCTTCCCGCTTTTATATACGTGATTATTTTCTGCTGCAAAAAATACGTAGCTGACAGAAGAACTATGGCATAAGTACACTAGTGACATTTGAGCATTAGAGCATACTCTTAAAGCATAACTCTGAACTACTCATTTTTCTTTCTTCCTATGCCGAAACAAAATTCCAAATGCTTGCCGAAGACAGTGTAGGTTGGACTTAGCCTCCTCCTCCTGCGCCCATTCCTCCACCTGTTGATTCAACTTCTACCGATTCTAATTCTTTATCTTCCTCTATCTTATCCTTTAATTTTTTGTTTTCTGGAGTTTCGGCTTCTACGTTACTATCTGAAGACATTATAAATTAAGTAATACCGTATCTTCTTTAATAAGATAATGCTATATACAATCCAACCTACAAAGGCGAATAAATATTATTATATACATCAATCCAGCTTTCTTTATTTGCATCGAGTTTTTTTCCATCCTAGGTTATTCTTCTTCTTTTTCTTCTTCACGAACCACCTGAGGAGAAGAGGCCTTAAACATAGCAAACACTTCGTCGCCTTGACGTATTTGTAAGTCAGCTCTGGCTTCTTCTGTAATTCTTGATGTCAGATGAAAGCTATCAGCAACCATAAATACATCTACTATGGCCGCATCGTATTTAGTAATCTTCACAACTTTTGATCTTAGAACGTTTCTCGCGCTAGTCTTGACCATCTGCTTTGAAAGGATTATATCTTCTGGCCTAATAAGTATCCCAACCTTAGAGCCAATATTGTAATTGCCTAGTGTTTCTAATAGAGTCGATCCCGCTTTGAAAGTAGTGATTCCGCCTAGTGATTTTATAACACCTCCTTCTAGATAGTTGTTGCCTTGTATACTAGTTAGAATGTTAGACAATAGCCTCGAGGTTGAATCCTTGTCGTTGGAGTCATATTGTCGCATCATCATCAAAGATCCGAGTTTAGACGAATATTCCATGATGCCGCTTTGTAAGACACAAACTGAGTCAGCAAGCGCATACACGTCATCTTCAAAGTGAGTCACACAAATAGTTGGTGCAGATTGTCTTCTGAGAATGTGTCTCATCTCTATGCGTAGTTTTCTTTTGGTAGCTGTATCTAGATGGGCAAGGGGTTCGTCCATCAATATGATTTTAGGCTTTGTTATAAGCATTCTAGCTAATGAAACCTTCTGCATCTCGCCCCCACTCAGTCCATGGATACGTCTATGAGTTAGATGTGAGATTCCAAGATCTTCTAGCAGATTATTGATCTCAACATCATTATTGTTCCTATGTTTCAATTTCTTTTTAGTTCCGAAAATTACATTCTCATATACGTTCATGTGAGGAAATAGACTAGGATTTTGGAAAGTATAACCAATATTTCGACGTTCTACAGGTACAGAGGTCATATCTTTTCCATCAACCAGTATCGAACCACCATCGGGTTTCAACAATCCCGAGATGAGGTTGAGAAGTGTAGTTTTGCCACTCCCTGTGGGGCCAATGATAACTAATATCTGATCATCATTTACTTTCAAATTCAAAGGTCCTAACCTAAATCCTCCCACGAATTTTTTAGTCAGGTTGACAAGTTCCAATTCTACCACTTTGATGAATTCACCACCGAAGCCTCAATAGATCTTGTCTCTGCCTTCTTCTCGTAATATAAAATACAAATACAGCTATAAGCGATAAGACAATAGCCAATATTATGTCAGGAACTGCATTTCTTAGCCCACCAATCGCATTGTCTTCAAAGATTTGAATAGATATGGTATGAGGATTATACGCCATCATCATTGTGGCTCCAAGCTCGCCTATCGCCCTGACCCATGACAATATCAATCCTACAACAATACCTGTCTTAGCCAGGGGGACTGAAACCCTAAAGAAGGTTTCAATCCTTGTTTTACCTAATACCCGAGCTATATTTTCGTAAGACTCATCCACCGACTCAAATGCTGCCTGACTTGCAAGTATAATAAATGGGGATGCGACATAAGTTTGTGCTATTATAATGCCAAGTACAGATTGCGTGAATTCAACTGCAGGAAAAGCTTTCACTATAGGTGAATACGGTCCAAACACCCCTAAGAGAAGAGCCCCACTTGCAAGCGGAGGCAGGACTAATGGTACAATGACAATTATCCTTAAGATAAATTTGCCTGGGAAATTTTTGAATCGGGCTAAGAAGTATGACAAAGGTATTCCAAATATACAGAGCAGAAATGTAGAAGCTGTTGCAGAGAACACACTGAGGATAAAGGCATTGGTGAGCTGAGGTCGTAATATCGCATGTAGTAACATTGTAGGCTCTACAAATACCATCAGAGTCACAAGTGGATAAGCAACATAAGCCAACGCTATCCCAGACAAAACAATTATAATTATATTAAATCCCTGAAGCCTCACTCTCATTATCATGGAATTGTCACTAATTAGGTTTGTATTAGCAAATTATGCTAGATTATCTCCTTTCGTTATTTTCCTAAGGTGAGGCATGGGTTTCTTACTGTGCATTTATAATTACTATATATATAGAAATGTTAATTCACATGTGTTGTGATTGTTATTCACTACGACAAACGCAAGCATTCTAATATTTATGATAAAAAATAACAAAAATGAAAATGCCTTTACGTAATTTTAGCTTTTGAAATCTACGGAATCAATCATTCCATTGTTCATTATTTTGTGAATGTTATAAAATCAATTAGTGCTTGACAATTCTGAAGCTAACATATCATTAAGACCTTATGATACCCTTCTCTCTTTATCTAAAGCTCATACATACACAACATATGTGATTGCGCAAAAAAATATTGTGTACGTAGCAGTAATCGATGCTACGTTTGTGATTTTTCCTGTAGGTGGTCTTGAAAAGGAAATGCCTTTAGTTCTTCTGGAACTAGTGGCAAAGAATGACGTGACTTTGGTAGTATCAGCATAAGTAGAGCAATAATTGTAGGTGCAAATTGCTTTACTAAGTTATTGAAGAGATTCTTTTCGGCTTCTTGGACTAGCATCTCAAGACCGTCGTTTAGTAATAAAGGCTCTTGCTGTAGTTTTTGTCCTTCTCCGTCTGCTTTTTGCTTTGTTAATGCGGGAGCTGTTTCATGCATATGAGAAGAGGAAGAGCTACCCACCACAGAACGATAAGCACTTGTATGGTTGTAATGCTCATCTAATAGTTGCTCTGAATTTTTCTCTCTAGCCAACCCGATCGAAAATCCATACTTAGCCGGATCGTTTGCTATTAATTTAATTAAGGACTGTACAGCTAGTCTTAAGAATGGTTTGTGTTCTGATAAGACACTATGCACTTTTTCTTCTGCAAACTTAGTAATATGCAAATACCCCTCATTGTTATTCTCAAAATATGTGACAAAGCCCTGCAATTTCATTCTTTTTTGATACAACTCTTTTATTTCCTCCTGCACTTTTTCCCTTTCTGCTTCAAGAGACCTAAGCGTGGTGTTCATAGACGAAATTCCATCACTCAAGCTCTGGAACGTAAATGTTGAATTCCTTATATCTCCTTGGAGCTCTGTGACTCTATTATTGGCTAATTGAAATCTACGTTCTACAGAAGGAAGGTCATCATTCGCTATTCTAACAAGCCTTTCTACATGCGGTGGCGTTATACCGGAAGCTTTCATCATCTTGTACAATTTGACGAAATATTCAATATCATCTTTAACCTCTTCATATACGCTGTGGAGTTTGTCAAGCTGTACTAATTTTAGGTATTCTGAATAAAGATCAAGTACCTCTGGCTGCCTTAGCTCCAGCTCGATCGCTACTTCTATAGGCGAGTTACCTTTTAAAAATAGACTGTAGGCTTGAGATGCTATGTGGGCCTGTTGTTTTTGATGCTCAGTTGCTTCATGACTTTGCTGCTCTCTTTGGACTATAGTCCCAATATCTCTGAAGGACATGTGTTCTTGCTTAGCTATATCACGAATAGAATAGCCTTCATTATGCAGGTTCAAAATTCGTTTTTCCTTTTGCTTTCTTGATGTTTCAAACATATTGATCTAGTTTAATAAAATAGAGTATAAAACAAAAATACGCCGATACCAGCTGCTGCTTCCTTGCAACCATCTGTTTTCTGCTAGATACCATTGTTTTCAGCTGCTACCAAACTAGGGTCTTATGGAAGACCAGTTAATGGGATAAATATTGCTTTGAATTTTACTTCCTAAAAATGTATTTCAGTCATATATGTTCTAGTATATATTTAAGTAGGAATTCAAGACTATACATACGTATTATACCTTGGATCCGATAGACAGTGATACAAGAAGGAACAAATAGGTTCACCATACAATTTCAGATGGAATCTATCATCACATGCTGCCAAGGCATCTTGGCCATAATGTCTGGGTTTTATCCTTAAAATGTGACCACAGCACTTCCACCCTATAATGAAAGCAAATGGCTATTATTTTGAGTTTAGCAAGCATGCAATGGTAGCAGAAGAAGAACAAGCAGAAGGAGAAGATGAAGACGCGCAATCTAAAGAACAGTAAAGCTATTTCACATGCTCTGTTTTTTAAATGCTTATTGGCAATGCTTCCTACCTTGACCCCGACTTGAATACTTGAATATTCATGTCATCATCATTCTCTACTACTCCTAAAGAGCAATGGTGCTTTCCTTGCAACTCTATAAAGATAAGTTGTCCAGAGCATTGTAATATGTGATAGGATAAAAGCTATAGTTATGAAAACAAATAAACCATTATCATGATCTTTTGATCTTCATTGCTGCTGTTCTTTTAACTTAACATTTAACTTCACACGATAAGACTATGAAGAGAAAAGCTTTTTTCATCTCAGCTTGCATTAGGTGATCGACAACTTTTGTGGTAGCATAAGTCATACTACTAGAATCCAATATATACAATAAATTCTAATCCATAGCAACCCAGATGATACTATTCGAACTGGCAATAACAATATTTGCTAAAGTCTTTGGTATCGTGTATAGATGGTTACATGACTATCTTGTTATATACGTTATCAATTTTGCAAAAGGGTTTGAGATGGCAATTATTGTCATAGCTGTAATATCTTTTTTATTGTTTAATCTGTTCTTAACAATAAAATATTTAAAGAAACTGCCAAAATATTACATTATAGAAATTGTAGATGTATATGGTAATAAAACTGCAGTTGAAGGATTAAGACTCCTTTTTGCAAATCAAGATGTTGCAAATAGTTACGCTTTATTTTACCAAAATATATACAAGGATCAATATAAGTTCACAGTAATTGGTATTAAGTAAAAGGCTGTTAATGTATATTCACGATCTAATTCGCATACCTGCGTACAGTAATAGCTCAGCCGCGGAATATCAAATTAAGGGAAATAAAAGAATTTATGCTGAATCCCTCAGCAACTATTTTCATTATTCGTTGGTAATCTCAAATGAATCAATTATAGTCTGGGCTGTATGTAAATAATTAGGAAATATTTCTGGCTGTGCGATGTAGGATATGAAATACGCTTTACCTTCCACTATGGTAACTAGACTCATTGATTTGTATTGTACATCGTCGCTGTCACCTAGTCCAGTTTCATTATTTCGAATTTGGACAATTTTGACTGCAGGGTGTCCAGAGAGAAAAAAATTGCTTGCATCAAGTTCAATGAACCTTGATCTGCTATCATTCTGCGATGATGACAACACGCTTTTGGCCAGTTCAGGAGGAGTCATCCTTGATTCAATTGGGCTAACATTTCTGGCAGAAACTATAATTCTTCCAGCCTTATCTGGCGACTCAATTACCGCGCCACTATGCGTTATGTTTCCTTCGTTTATTGACCAATCTGAAGGATACCAGATCTTAAAATCCTTATCAGGATTAGTGTAGAGAACGAAATGTTGGGAGTAAGATATTTCAGTTAGCGACACCGGTGCAGTTTTGCCTAGTTTATTTTCTTGGCTTACTATATTAGTTACCTGAGGCACTGATAGGTAGACATGTTTGCCTGCAGCTGGGGATACATCGTAGATAGACGCAGTGCAGTGTAATGTAAAGGATTGAATGCAAGTAGTGAATTTTTGTTGGTCTCTTAACGATTGTGTTTTAAATATAAAAGGTACCGTATCAGGACTGCTTATGGCCCTGCAACCAAGATTTTCCCTGTTAGAGAATACACATACCGTGGTAATTCCAGTGGGTTCAGTCACATGAACAAATACCTGCAATCCTGAAGATGACCCTCGTGCTTCACCAATTAAAAAGATTTGACTTAACGCTATCATTAAGATAGTAATTAACAAAATGAGTACTCTTGCCTTTTTGATTAAAA
The DNA here is from genome assembly GCA_046724555.1 of Thermoproteota archaeon. Classification (GTDB taxonomy): domain Archaea; phylum Thermoproteota; class Nitrososphaeria; order Nitrososphaerales; family Nitrososphaeraceae; genus JAFAQB01. Next base: position 34,899 of record JBKOWU010000017.1, read on the forward strand.
AGCAGACTCTTGGAATGTATTTGCTATAGTATTGTTTTTCCATTACACTATTTCTTATTCGATCGTTCTGTATGCGACTTATTTATCAATTTCATTAACTACCTGAATTTCTGAAATTCCTTATATTCTTATATCGATTTGAATAGTATGGTGTGGTAAGCGCAGACGAAATTAAGAAGAATATAGAACAAAACTGGATTCAATTTCTGAATGCAAACTCTGCTAAATTATCTCTAAACACACTTCTCGGCGCTACACCGCCCTCTGTTTTTGTAGGAAGATTTGGTTATCCCAAAGTAAAGGTAGGGCCGATGTTATCACTACTACATGGTAATACCAAGATATTAGACACACCAGAAATGTGGATTGGAAAGACGTTGGGAGACATACTTAACTATCGTCTGTCTCTGATAAGAGGAGTAGTGCCAGGTGTAGATGTTAGCAAGGCATCAGGAAAATACATTGAATCTTTGCAGGAGTTATCTATGTCTAAAAAATCAGCGAACGCAGAAGCAGTATTTGAGAAAGTGCCAGTTGCGGACTGTGAACCAGGAAAAAACTATGTGGCTGACTTTAACGCCCCTTTTGGCCTAGTTGCACCTCTGAAGAGTTTCAAAACTTCCTCATCACTTTCAGCAGATCACAGTATAGAGAATGCTTATTATGATAAGGATTTGCCAGCAACTCAAGCGATGGTTAGTCTCTACCAGCGAGGGATTGAAGTGAGCCGAATTCAGCGAGTTCTCAGCATGGGAATGCTGGGATTACAAAAAAATAGAAGGTTAGTACCCACGAGATGGAGTGTATCTGCGACAGATGATGCTATTTCCTCTGATTTAGTAAGTCAAATAGAGTTATATCCGACAACCAATTTCTTTGAGGTTTACAAATACTCGCATATAGGCAACTATTACTCTATTATATTGATTCCAGATGATGTATGGAACTTTGAAATGCATGAAGCTTGGTTCGATAACAATGGAAATCTGGGGATGGCAGCCGATTTTGAAAATGCTAAAGGCCTTGATCATTATCCTTCTATAGCAGGGGCTTATTTTGCTGCTAGATTGGGCGTTGCAGAATATCTCTTTAATAGACGAAGAAAAGCGACGGCATTAGTTTTAAGAGAGATTCGTCCAGAATATATTATACCGGTTGGTGTATGGCAGATAAGAGAAGGAGTTAGAGAAGCATTCAAGGGACAACGAGGCGAATTCGATAGTTTTGAAAAGGCGTTGGATTTTGCATGCATTGATTCATCTGTATCTGGTACGGAATGGATAAGAAACAGTGTGATCTATAAGAACATGACACAACAAAGGAGAATTACGGAGTTCAGTGAGAGAGATTTGTTATAACCACAGTCAAAACGTTAGCCATTTTCATTGAGCGTTGCTTTGCATTTTATTTGAGATCGCTACCTGTATCTTGTCAGCTATTTCATTTGTAATTCTTTTTATGATTTCTGGTTCTTTAGTATTCGTTTCTTTGGATATCAGGTCGTACTCCCATTTGTTTTCTGCTCTTGTTACAGATAGGGTTGATTCGTCTACCTTGTATGTTTTCCTTATGGCAATATGTGAAAAATTCTTTCCCTTCCTAATCGCACCATGAAAATGCAATTTGTTACGAGGGATGCAAACAGTGTCTCCAACGTTTTCTAGAAATAATATATCATTATCTTCAATTTTAAATTCTTTTATACTATTTCCATTTATTAGGCCGACAACACCTCTGCCATCTGTTACTATGAGTATCTGATCAGATTCATGCGAATGCAGAGTAGTTCGAGCACCATTTTGAAATGTTACATGATACATCTCTTGCTCAGGTGAATGTTGTTCAGAGAGGACTTCTCTTATTGTAACGGTCCCAGTAAAATAAGCGTCATTAACTTTTTTCTCTTTGGCAGTATGAATGTTTTCCTTTTCCATAATGTATTATTACCTTCTATGTAATTAAATAATTATCATCATCATACTTTTGTCAATGTATTCTTTCGTTACTATTGTAATGTCCAATGCCTAATTATTTTGCCATAATCTTAAATGAATCAATCATCTTTTGTACAGTTGGCAAGTATGTTGTATAGAGAGGCTTCAGCTCTGTATAGGAAATAGAATAGGCTTTCTTGTCCTTTACTGTCCATATATTCATAGACTGAAAGTGCGCTTGCACGGCAGGATCTTGGCTGAGGAAGGTGTAGACCATCTTATACGCAGAATCACCTGCTATGCTCGAGTTAGGATTAGATTCAATAATTTGAAAGTCGGGCAAAGACCGTTTCACACTGTCAAGGAGGCCAGTTACATACTGGCTAGCGGCATCAGCAGATATATTTTGATTTAGACCCTCAACGGACATGCTAACTGTTGCAGGAAATGCGCTAGCGTTATTGTTATTGAAGGGAGATATGAAATTAACCCAAAATCTGTTTGCACTAAGCTGTTCAGTTTTTTGCCAACTTGCAGGATATAGGATTTTTATTCCATGTGCAGGATTTTCGTATGTAATGAAATTGTTATTGTTGTTGTTATTATTAACAATTACACCATTTTTTTGGTGAGCATGGCCCTGGGCTAATGCTAATTGTACGGGGATTTGAAGAAATAGTGAAAATAGTGAAAGAACGACTAGTGTAGTAATTATCTTCAAATCATATTTGTTGTTCATCTTGATGTCACCTTTAGCAATCTCCTATTTATTGATGCTTTATTCTAAATTTTACTCAATATCAACCTTGCCCATTCAAATATAGTCTTATCATCATTTGCTGTTTATTAGTATTAATAGAGTCAAGGCAAATATGATCAATGAGACCGCTAAATTGAATTATGCACAAAACGAGTGACGCCTGAATCTTAGCTCAATTTTTTGGCATTTATGATAAAAGCTCTGACAAAGTGACACTCAATATACCATTTAATATCCCATTACGGTATCTTCCTAGCAGTTTCGCCTAACTTTTCGATTTATGATTGCTCAATTCAACCGTATGCTGTACAATACAACATACCACAACAATTTAGGGCGAAAGGTTTGGAAAACTGCAAACGCATAGTCTAGTCTTTTATTTACTTATTTATCATTGATAAAATAAAAATATAAATAAATAAAAAATTCTTCAATTAACGACAAAAACCAACATTTTAAAAAATTAAATTGGATTCATTTTATCAATAAGTCTAGCATTGACAATTTGTCCATCTCTGTCGTGTACTAACAAGTCTACAGTATACTGGACGTTATTTTGTAGAAATGTGACTTGAACATCCCAAGCGTCTCTCTTGTCTTCGTTAGGCAATCCGCCCTGGGCTACAATTTGTCCTGTAGAATATGGCAGCATTTCCCTTATTTTAAAATCCTTTATTTCCTTTCCGTCCTTTCCATATAGTACCTCGATTGCCTTCCTAGCAAATTCTTCAACGTTATTGCTTGTCGTATTTGATGTTGACATAATACGTCGCGTCTTATTCTGTGCTTAAGTATAAAAATATTTGTTATTGTTGTCAAAATTCGAGAGGCCGGTTGAAATATTAGTACGGTGCTCAGTCTAATAATACCAAAAAATCATGGCTTCTGCGGAGCAAATACTGCGTGACGGAGCAACAAGAACACAAGGGGAGCAAGCTCGTAGATACAATTTTCTTGCAGCTAGACTAATCGCAGATCTTATCAAAAGTTCTTTTGGTCCACGTGGTTTAGAAAAAATATTTATCGACATTTTGGGAGAAGTTACCTTAACAAAGGATGGAGCAACTCTCTTGCGTAAAATAGACGTTGAACATCCTGCCGCCAAAGTAATAATAGAAGCATCAAACGCTGTAGATAACGAAGTTGGTGATGGTACTACATCCGTAGTAATTTTGGCAGGAGCTCTTATCGAAAAAGCAGAGGAGTTGCTAGATTTGAACATTGGTCCTTCTATAATTGCTGATGGATATCTTGAAGGTCTACAAGCGTCGCTAAGAATCCTAGACGGAATATCAAAGACAATAAAAAATACTGACAGACTAGCCATGGAAGCACTTGTAAATACTTGTCTGGAATCAAAAGCAATATCTTATATTGCGGATAAAAAAAGTTTGATTACAAGGTGTATAGTCGATGCTGTACGCCTTGTTGCAGACTTTTCGAATAGCAAAATGGAAATTAATGATATAAAAATTGAAGAAAAAATTGGCAACACCTCTGATATGGAGCTTATTGAAGGTGTAGTTCTTGATAAGACGATAGACAATTCTGCAATGGCCAGGGTTACCAATAATGCCAAAATACTTCTAATAAACGAAGAACTTGAACGTAAAAGGACAAAAGCAGAAGCAGAGATCCAAATTAGTTCGCCTGACCAACTGAGTTTGTATTTTGATAATGAGTCGTTGGCTATTAGATTGAAGGTTGAGAATATTATAAATTCAGGAGCCAACGTCGTAATTTCACAACGAGGAATAGGTAATTTAGCACAATCTCATTTAACCAATGCAGGAATTGTTTCGGTCAGAAGGGTAAAAGAGATTGATATGCTATGGATTGAAAAGTCTACTGGCGCCAAGACAATCAACGATCTGAGTAATATAGCAAAAAGCGATCTTGGATTTGCTGGTATTGTCTCAGAAAAAATTATCGGAGATGACAAGATGGTATTTATCGAAGAATGCAAGAACCCCAAATCTGTAACGCTCTTACTTCGAGCCAATTCAAAAAGACTCTTAGACGAGTACCATCGATCTGTTTTGGATGGAATATCAGTGCTAAATGATTTTATTGCAAAGCCAACAGTTGTTGCAGGTGGTGGATCGGCCGAGGCCATTATTGCATCTAGGATGAGACGAAATGCATATTCGATCGGCAGTAGAAAGCAAATTGTACTTCTGAAGTTTGCTGATGCTCTCGAAGAAATTCCTTTGACTATTGCAAGAAATGCAGGTATGAATGAAATAGATACTCTTACACAACTTAGACTAAAATATGCTGATAAGGTCCCCTCTAAAAATTATAAGTTAAATTGGTATGGGGTTAACCCAATAGAACGGAAAATAGAGGAAATGCTGTCCAATAAGATCATTGAACCATCCATTGTAAAAGAACAAGTCCTGAAGACAGCAGTAGAAGTTACCAATCTTTTGGTTCGTGTAGATGATGTTTTGATGGCAAAGCCTACTATGCAAACTCACACTCACGATGATGGTACGAGGCATTCGCATGCTGGAGGCGACAAGAAGCATGATCATTATTTCGATAGGTTAGGAAAAAAACAACGTCCTATGCATCACTATTATTAGTTATCTCAGCTTAACACTAAGCCATGATAACAATGATAGTACTACTCCATACTGATAGTGTCACAGTCAGTATAGCTGCTATCGTAGTTATCAGCTGTTATTATGATAACTATTACTGTAGTCCAGATAGAAAAAGAAGAGGACAAGTTGCAAATGTCGTACTATGCATTTACGGTTTTACCAACTGAAGGTTTCTTCTTCGGTTGTTCTTTATCTTGTGTGTATTTTATCAGCCTTGTGGTAATAATACGTATTTGCATGGAGGGAAAGGACAATCAATATTTATCATCTCTTTTCGCACACTGTTATTATTATTATCAATTCTTATTTCAAACGTAATCTTCTTTAGACATTCTGGTACTCCTATCATAACCTGATCGACTGAGAGGACTTTTCTAGCATTACCTTTAATGCTTTTTATTGGTTTGTTGGCACGCAACTGCTCAACTACGTATGCCAAGTAAATCATCAGACACTCATGAATGTTAATTCTAAGATTTTTAGAAAGCCTTTGCCTAATCATTTCTATAGCTTCAAAAAATATTGATTCATCAGATTCGTCAGCATATTCAAAATGTCTTGTAAAAGGAGGGATATCGTCCTCTCCTTTGATTAGTGCTTTAACATAGATCATTTTTGTCTTTTGGGCGGCTTGGCTTTCGGACCTTTACCAAAGTCGTAAGTATGTCCTGTTCCTCTGTAAAATTTGGGTCTTACAGGCTTGCCCTCCATTTGTCCCTTCTTTGTTAAAGACAGTCCGGCCAACAACTCAATAATGAGTCTATTAGCTAACCCTGAGGTGATTCCACCGTTGTAAGAATTTTGATCGCTAACATCGTAGTTCGGTGCAACTTCGACAAGATCGAAAGCAAATCTATCAGGATCGAATGATGTAGACAGCAGTCGCATTAATTTCATTCCTTCTCTAGAAGTTAATCCATTTGGCTCCGGCTCACCTGTACCAGGGGCATATGCAGGATCAAAGGTGTCTATATCCCAACTTATATAAACTGCATCCACATTGTCATTTGCCCGGTCCGCAGCTTCCTTTGCAATTTGGTCAATTCCTAATTCCTCTACGTCAAGCATAGTGAACCACTGGAAGTCCTGATCTGCCATCCATTTGTACAAATCTGGACCCGGCCAATAGCCACGTGGGCCAATGAGTGTATAATTTTTGCCCTTAAGACAACCCAACTCCATAATCCTTCGAATATGAGCACCATGATCGTATTTGAAACCACACAATCCTTGCGGAGCACAATCGGCATGAGTGTCAATATGTATCATCCCAATATTCTTATACTTTTTAGCAAATGCTCTAACATTTGCGAATGTAATAGAATGATCGCCGCCAAGCATAACTGGAATGCCGTCAATATCAAGCACCTCTTTTACTTTTTTTGTCATTCTGGTGTGGGATTCTATAACATCACCCGGAGATACGACTACATCTCCATAATCAACGGTCCGAAAAACTCCGAACGGATCCACACCGGTTTCAATATTAAAGTGCTCATAGGGTGGAGAGGGCACCGTTGATGCTGCTCTTATTGCTCTTGGCCCATATCTTGCTCCGGGACGAATAGTAGTACCAAAGTCAAATGGCTCGCCAATTACAGCCACGTCTGGTTTAACTCTCTTTAATTCTTCAACGGTTCTAAGCCATGGTAATTTAAGAAATGTTGGTATGCCTACGAAAATCGGTTCGTCGTTGCTTTTATAAGAATCACCATAAAATTCCATTCCCATAGTATATCTACTCTAATTAAAGATAACACGTGTTTCTTAAATATTGCTAGGTAATTTACGTTTTCTAGGAAGCAAATTTGGTGTATTATTTCCTCGTAAACACATTGTAAAAATCTGATTAAGGTAATTTACATTTTGTTGTATAGAATTGGTAGATAAAAAAATTGCAATAAAATGAATTGCTATGTACTAACTCCTAGAGTTTTTCTTTTCAAAATTCCAATTGTAACCTGGGATTATCTGGATACGAGAGTCCATAAGGTAATCATTATTTTTGGAGCTTGAATGAACATGTGTAAACTACGCATACTTTTTTTACCTTTCAATACGTAATTTACATTTTCTATCTTAAACCTTAATAATTAGCCAATATATATACACGCGACATTGGCTGGGCTAGATGGCTATGGGATAGCCGTTATTGCATTTTTAGCACTTTCGCTTATTGTAGGAACGTTAACATCTAGACTAGTGAAAAAAAGTAGCAAAAGATACATGATAGCAGGAAAGAGTCTTCCACTTTTCTTTGTTGGAACTATGCTAGCAGCTCAGTCAATTGACGGAAATTCATCCTTAGGCAATGTCTCGCTTGTTTATCAGTTTGGTTTTTGGGCGGGGGCAGCAATTCCTATTGGACTAGGGATATGTCTCGTACTTACAGGTACTATCTATGCAAACAAATTAAACAAAATGGCTATGCTTACGTTACCAGACTTTTATTATAGAAGATATGGAAATGGTGCGGAAGGTATTTCGGCGGTCCTGATGATGATAAGTTTTATTGTCCTCGTTGCAGGGAACTTTGCTGCATCAGGTTTTATTCTCTCATCCGTTTTTCATATTGATTTTATCTGGGCAATGCTTATAGCGGCTATAGTTGTATTAATTTACACATACGCAGGAGGTCTTTTCTCCTCTGCATACACTGATATCTTCCAGATCTATCTTGCAATTGGTGCGTTTTGGGCTGCCTTTATTTTCTTTGCAGGTGGTTTCTCTGGTGTTAATTTTGGCACGATACTTGGAAGTGCTCCTCCAGGATATTTGGATCTATCTGGTTTGACTAACATTGGGAATGGGGCACTCACTAATTGGGCGTCAATAATGGCATTGGGGTTAGGAGATATTGTCGCATTGGATTTTATGGAACGAGTCTTTGCTGCAAAAGATGGAAAGACTGCAAAGCGAGGTGCATTAATGGGTGCTGGTTTAACATTTCTAACTGTAATCCCAACGAGTATGATGGGAATAGTCGCGTTATATCTGTTGCCTAAATTAGCCGATCCCTTTACAGCGTACCCAGACCTGGCCATTAATCACGTGCCTTTTCCTATCGGTGCAGCCTTGCTGATGGGGGTCCTCGGCGCTTCCATGTCCACAGCAAATGGAGGTCTGCTTGCCATATCCAGTGTAATGTCGAGGAATGTAATACAACGAGACATACTCCGGAGAATGCTAAAAAAACCCGGGCTAGACGACAGGAGGTTGCTGCTTACAACTCGTCTGTTCTCTATACCTATGATGATAGCAGCTTTTGTTCTGGGTTATATTATACCTCAACCTGGCGTTTACCTCATTTTAGCTTTTGATATTGTGTTTGCCGGTGCCTGGGCCCCTTTAACCTTAGGTTTGTTCTGGAAGAAGGCAAACATGCCTGCTGCGCTGGCATCGCTGATAGTCGGATCAGCTATAAGACTACTCATGTTCTTTATCATACCTTCAGGGCTAGCGGGGTTGGATACAATGATACCGCCAGTAATATCTACTGCACTGTTTATAGGGGTAGCACTTGCGACTCAAAATAAATATCCTGGTAGGCCAGGTGTAATTAATTACGTCCCTCCAGAAGAAGATGTAATCAGAGGACAAGACCTTAAAGGATATGCAGATAATAGAGCATATAAATAGTAAGTTAATGAAGATCTCATCTTGCATTTAAAAAAACTAAATAACAATACTCGTAACGACAAACTCTATGCCAACTAGGGGGTATTCTACGATTGGCCTTTCTTACAAGCCATGAATGAGATAAAGCGTGGTTATTACGAAGTTGGAATATATAATGTAAAGTTAGACTTTTCAGGACAATATACATCATTGACTCCGAGATCAGACGTAAAGACATGGCTAGAGGATAATCATAAGAAATTGGCAGGTGAATATGAGGGAAAATATAAAATAAGAAGTTTCGCGTAGTTTGCGTGAGTATTCATGCTCAATATGTTTGAATCCAAGCCTGCTACTCGAAATTATGTTATCCAACTAAAAGAATCTGATTTCCATTGGCTTGAAGATGAGTATAAAAAGAGGAAACAACAATAGAAGGGACTTAATTATGTTTGTTAGTTCAAACAATTCGCCAGTATTTTTTGAAAAGAGTTATTAGAAAGGATTAATACAGCAAAAAAAATTCTGACTTTGTAGCGTTATTGATGCTTGTTATTACTCAAAATGAAATATCAAAAATATCTTTGTATTATACATCTGATTAGTATGCTATATATGTTTGATATCAATAAGAGTATTTTAACGCATTACTAGAACAGGGCATTTGGAATTCTTAACTACTCCGTCGGCTACACTCCCACCAATTATCAAGTATTTTTTAGATAAATCTCCTCCACCGATGACAATAATATCAACATCGTTTTTGTTAGCATATTGAGTTATATCTTTGACCACCGACCTCCCATGTGAATATATTATCTCACCTTTCATATTTACGCCTCTTTTCTTGGCTTCTTCTTCCACTGGTCTCATTACTTGTTCCGCGGAATCCTTCTTTGTTTTTCTGAATCCTTCAACCATCTTCACATCTCCATATTTTGCCCGTAGAGCTATAGCACCTCCTCCTTTTACATCCTCCACAATATGGAGTACAACTAATTCCTTAGCGTTCTCTATCTCTGCAAGATGTATAGCGTAATTGGCTGCTTTCCTAGATAGTGAAGTCGTATCAATAGGAACAAGTATCTTGTCAATAGACAGAAGTGTTGTATTATTGCCGTTCTTGTTCATTTATGTATGTTCCTGTATAATAACCCAAGTTTATAAAAAGTTTCATGCTTTCAAAAACGCACACATATTCATAATATCGAAATATGCAGGCTATCAGTTATATTCTCACTCTGCTCAGAATAACTATTGAAAGATACTACTTTAAGGATTATTGGGTAGTCATATATGTTGAATCTATCCTATCCACTTTGCTTATGAGCATAATTCCGTGCTGGACAAGTTAAGAAAAATCTGCTCATGAGTATTATTCGTTCATTTTAGTCGACGACCTGTATATGTCTACCGCCGACTTGATCGACCATGTAGAATTCATTATCTATTTGAATAATGTCTCCCACATCTATCTTCTGATGGCTCCTTTTATGTCTCAAAGGAATGCCAAACGGATTTTCTTCATTTCTAAATTTTAGCCATATTCTTCCTACGTTTAATATGTTCTTAAACTCAGATTCCCACACTAATTGATACATTGTAAACATCGCCTGTCTGCTTATTTTATTATATCTTAAAATGCTTAGTTTGGCATCAACAGGTTCACTACAGAAATATACTCTTACCCGCATGGGTTTCCACACACGAGTTTTATAATGAGATAGCCCAAAGATTAATTCTTCGATATGTTGTAACAATCCCACATTTGGTTGTGTATATACTGTTGCTGGTGTAGATCAATTCCTTCTCGCGTTCCAAGATCCATTTGATTTAAGAGCATTAGAGCTATTTGTTGCTCGTTAAAATAAGATGTTCTTTTCATTTTTTATTGAGCTCGGTGATACAGCAATAGAGACCGGTAATAATTTGTCTATACTTAAATTATTGAGGATTTTCTGGCATCTTAATCTTATTATCTGCGAACACGAACGTTTTCGTTCTATGTCTTAGTACTATTGTTGTGTTAGCTATTGAATGATTCCCATTCTTGATCGAATCAGCCGTACATTATACCTTGCCTAACGTGCGTTTCCCCCTGCGCTTGCTGTTGTTGTTGTTGCTGCTGCTGATATTGCTGCGCTTGCTGTTCGCGTATTGATCGCATTATTTCTTCCATCCTACGTTTTACGTTCGCTCCTTGTTCTCTAAGTTGTTGGGTATCTATTTTCAAAGTTTGATCATTTGTTGTCTTAGCAACTGATTCTAATAGAATTGCAGCTCCTTCTGGATCGGGTATCCCACTGCTTGCAAGTACAAGCAGAGCCTTACATGCAATACCATTCGATAGACAGGCAGATAGCAATCCTCCAGCTATTCCTCCGATAAATGCAGTATTAGCATAAAACGGTCCGCTATCTGCTCCTTCTTGTTGATTTTTATTAGCAATATTAATGCTGCCGTCATCATGAAGCAGATTAGCGGCATCTGCTGATTTGCCATCGCTTGACAATATCATAGGCGTTCTTTTTGAATCAGGCAAACCTTCTACTGCGATACCGTCTAGTACCACAACCTCCTTTACTCTGTTATCCAAGCCCCACTTCATGACTGTGTTTAGAACAGAGTACATTCCTTGAATCATGATAGGAGCTTCGCAAACTAATACACAAACATTTCCTTCCTTATTTGAATACAAACGAAACGGATGCCTGAGTTTTCCTCCAACATAAATGACACCCGGTGCTATATGCTCTGATTCGACACAGGCTATCTGATACATATCCAACTTGTCTATGATATAGCTTGTGCTTATTGATCCTACCAAGCCCGGGCCCGGAAAACCAGCAATTAGAATAGGGGCATTCAACTTCTTGTTCCTTTGTATGACTTTAGATAATGGCTTTACCCTAGTTTTGCTTTCAAAGATGCGATCGTTGTCTATATCCCTATGAGCTGTAGCAATTGTTTTTCCTGCGATTCTAGTTATTTGTCTTGCCAATACTGAAATTTATTGTGATTAATAACATAAAGACCTTGCCATTAGTCATGGTGTATCGTTTTATTATTATTAATTATCATCCTCGTCATTATTATCATTGTAATCATAAGCTATAGTATCAAAGTTTCTTGTCTGCTAGCATATCTGCAGAATAATATAAGATTGGCTATAGATATCTATGGTGTTAATATTTTAGCTATCCATTTGTTTGAGCATCTGTGCATATAAGTATGATATAGCTAGCTTAACGTACTAATAATACTCTGTATGGGACAATATTATTGTATAGTGTTTTGTATTATGTATTCTGATCGGTTTCATCCTCCTCATAGTCGTCATCATCTTCCTCTAACTTTGGATACCATTAGAATTTAGTTTGCTTTGATGACTCCAGTTTCTTTTTACTAGGTTACAGTAGATGATCCCATCTTCTACTGAGGCGAATTGCTATCGCCATTACAAGGACTCTTGGCTCCTATCTGACAAATTCCCATTTGTTTGACATTAGTCTCGTTACCAGTGCTGTTAGTATCAGACGAAGAATTAGAAGGTGATGGTTGTGCGTTAGCTTGCATTGCAGATATCGTTAATGAAACTACGCTTAGCGCGATAGCCGAAATCAAAAACACGAATAGCGTTCCCATCATTTGTTATATGGGCTTGTGGGCAATAAACAGTTCAAACGATTCATAGCGAAATTTTGTACTAACTATCTGCTATCACATTAGTTATAGTAGAAGATGATGACCTATACATATTCCAGAACACACGAGGCATTTCGATATTTGTCATCGCAAAAATCAAAAATCCTTGGCCCCATTGGGATAGCCCAGGCCATCTGATGTTACCAGACTATCTTTGAAGTTTTATCACTTTAGAGCTAACTGATCAAGGTCAATTAATCCGTACGCTTAGTTATAGAATCTATGGAACTAATTTCTGAATTCCTGTGGTTACTGACCAGACCTAAAGTTGCAACCAATTGCAGCCATCTCCTCCCATCGTATGGTAAAACAACTTTTTAATATTAGAATAATTTCACCAAAGTGACTAGTTGATCTAAAATGACTTATGAAAAAAATGCAAAAGCAAAATTTTCCAAGATACTTGTTGCAATAGATGGTTCTGAGCATTCAATGAAAGCTGCAGAATATGCTATTGATCTTGCAAGAGATAACAAGGCACAACTAATCGCATTGACTGTACTTGATATAACTAAGATTGGATATGCGGCTTCTGCTTTTATCGCATCACCTATGCATGGTTTAGATGAATTGGAACAAAAGAGAAGAGAAGCTCAAGAATGGTTAGACAAAGTTGGCAAACTCGCGTCATCACATCAAAAAGCTAATGATGACGATATTCAGTTCAAATCTCAAATTGAAGAATCAATGTCGGTAGCAGGTACTATAGTAGAGTTTGCAGAGAATCAAAATATAGATCTAATTGTAGTTGGTAGCAGAGGTAGATCCGGCTTTACAAAATTATTGCTTGGGAGCGTTGCTTCTAGGATAGTAACTTATGCATCATGTCCTGTTTTGGTAGCAAAGTGAAAAGATAGATGAAATAATACAATATATGCATATACATATCAATCTAGATACTGTAGACACGTTTGACAAGTTAGTCACTGCACTAAGAACTGCTGTGGATAATGACGGGATGTTAGATAAAGAGTCCACATCCTACAATGATATATTTGATGCGTTCAGATTAGCTTTGAAGTTTTATAGTTTCAGAGATAGCAGTCTATAAAGGCTCTTATTGTTAGAATACTCATCTATTTAGGATGCTCTAACCATAGTTACCAGGCTTCTTATATCGGTAGGAATTTTGTCTACGTTTCCTTGTGCAATAGGTTTGATGTAATTTAGCCCTTGGCTTTGTAGTATATGTTGACCATCACTTGATAGCAAGTATGTTACAAAAGATACAGCATCAGCTAACTTGTTAACAGTAGCTTCGGGTATAGTAACTGAAAAATATATAGGTTCGCCATATATCGTCTTGCCTGTGTTTGTAGTATATGAGGCCTTTCTATAAATGTCAGAAAAAGCTGGATCTCTTAGGTTAATTTGAGAAGGTAGTCTGATATATGGTAGACCTTTGGCTATGGCTTCGTGTTTGTAAGCAGCTATTGCATCTAATTGACCGGTCTCCAAAGTAGTTGCAAGAGTTTCTTCTGGGAATATTTGTCTAGGGTTCCTATCTTGTCCTAAAATACTTTGCTTGATATTCTTGTCATTATAATATGTATTGGCTAGTTTGGCAGCAATAACCATATAGTATCCTTTTGGATCTAGTTCTGGATCAGTTCTTCCGAACTTAAAACCTGGCTGTGATAAAGCTCGATACCATGGTATCAGTCCTTTCTTTGCCTTATCTAAGTCAAGATGGAAATGGCTAGTAGGCGAATACGCAATTACCATTTCAGCTGATGCGAACTTGACTAACCATTGTGCAAGAGGTTGATTGAGCTGTTGGTTACCTATACCACCATCAGCATTATTATTATTATTATTCATCATCAACTTCATAATTGGAATGGTTCCTGCGCTAACGAAAACATCCGGTCTTCTTTGACCATCTAGGATCATATTGGCAATTTGAACAGATCCTCTTCCTTCGCCACTATATGTATAACCTGTTTTCTTTTCATACGATGGCCCTAAACCTAAAGTTTGTTCAAATGTCTTTATAAGAGAAGCAGCATACATCACAAAGACTTTTCCTTTAGTTTGTTGGGTTTGCTGCGCATTTGAAACTATGACGATGCTATGTGCGGTTGTAGAGAACACAATAGTAAAAGTCAGGACTGCTAAAAGATTGAATTTAATAGGAGTTTGAATTTGCAAAACCAGTCTTAGACATTCTATCCAAATTTATAAGCATGATGGATATTAGAAAGACAAAGCGGCCAATTTCATACTACGATATATTCTACGATTTTAGTCTAGTCTTGCTTTGAAATTCTATCATTTTGAAGAGAGAAACGATTAGCGGTAACAATCATGCATTCAACAAAGGTCTAGTTATTCTGTATAGTCCTGTGTATTTGTTTTGTTTCCTATTCCGGGAGTACTTGATGGACAAATGATATTGCGATTGATCCTTCGCCCATCGCGGAAGCAACACGCTTGATGCTACCGCTACCCACATCGCCCACCGCAAGAAGGCCTGGTAAACTCGTTTCGAGCAAATGCGGCTGACGAGGATATGCGTACAAAGCAGAATAAGATGAAGATAGTGCTAAGAAAGAAGTGCTGTATGTTAGGTAATCTGTTGCTAAAACTGTCGAGTAATAGCAATGAAGGTGACAAAGAGGAATCAAAGATATGTATTACAAACCAAGCTTTCTAATTTGGTGTATGCAATATTATCAAGATGTAACTATATGGTGATATTGAGATTATTAGAAAACAACAGCAATTTCCCATATGTACATAGTTATCTATAATATTCTAGATTCTAATGATTGTGAATATTTGAACAAATGGGCGCTAAGCTTATACATTACAATATATGGGTCTTTCACATATGCCATAAATACGGCATCATAGATATCAAGAGCAACATTACAAGAAACATTTTCCTGAATCTGCATTGATGACTGCGGCTCACATTTTAGCAGGTCTTACTAAAGAAGCTAAAACTCACGAGGAGATAGCAAGGGAGCATTTTGATAATAATTTGGAATTAGTAAATGTTTGGAAAGATTAGATGGCTGCAATAAATTGGATTTACAAGGATGCAAACAATAACAACAAATGGATAACAATAAATTATGGAAAAAAATGGGTAGAGAAAATACAACATAAATTCTCTGAAGATAGAAGAACCTATCGTGTTTGATGACTAACGTATTCGCGACTGAACGAATTTTTTCTTCATAGAAGAAGTTGCATAGTGTATATAATGTAGCACGCTTATCAGCTAATCCACTATAACACGTATATATGATAGAATGTTCATCTAGCTAATGCTTCGAGAAAAAAGTACTAGTATTTTATACAGAATAGTAGAGGTAGCAAATGAACCTTCAAGGTCTTAATGAAACTCAGACAGATTTAGACTACGATAAGAAAACAAAAATTTTCAAACAAATAAATTTCATGTTATGTGAGTCGTGTTTCTGGTGTGCTTCGTCATTATCGTCCTCATCACCACTATATGATTTATCGAATGATGACACAGTTTCTAAATGCCCGGTTTGCAACGAATATTCATTAAAACTTATTCCTATTTACAACAAAAGTTTACTTCAAAGGTCTGGTTAGGGTCAAAATATGGAAGTAATTGTTTATGGAGAAGAAGAAATAACAACAAAGTTTGCTGCCTTTAGTGGCATTCATATCTAATGTATTGACTTGGAAGTAACTCTGGTTGAGAAACTCATTTTTATGTGTCTGGAGATTTGCAGTCATTGTTAGAGAATCATTTGGTTTTTCTTTAGCAAAGGAGTGCTATTCAATGAAACTGGATTTGCTTACAGATGCTACGGGAGCCAAGGACATAGAGATGTCATTGACTAATAGCAATGAAAATGACAGAGGAGAATCAAATGACCCTGACTATGATGAGGACGAAGATCAGCTAGAAGAAGAGCAGGAAGAGCAAATAGGGGAAATAGCAACAAATCACGTCTTCTGAACTAATTTACTAGTTGTGCTATTTCTGTAACAAACTCTCCTACCTTAAAGAATGCTTTTTCTACCTTTTCATTGTTATGTATGTTATCTTTGATTTCGTTTTTCAGATGCTAAGATGGATCACTCTGCTTAAGGTTCCAAAAAATATGATTAGCACGTTGTTATAGCGAATGCTATGCTCATGTATATATTATACTAGTGTATGATCCACGTCATCATAGTTGAGTTGGTTATTGGTAAGCCAGCTCTGAAATTTATCATCGATGAATTTGTGAAATTGCCAGAAGCGTTTCATATAGATATTCTTTTTTGGATCTGAAAAATTTCGGCCGTATTTACGAGTATTCCTATGTATAAGGTTATGCCACCCTTCAAGAGCGTTCGAAAACTCTACTGACTTGAGGATGGAATCTATGACTGGTCTATAAGGTGGAGAAGTATTGGTCATAGGGCCAGCAGTCAAAGAGGTATCAAACCTTGGGATGTAGACTGTAAGCACTTCATGATGGAATGAGATAAAGCCAATTGGAGAGCCTCCAAAAGTGCCAGAACCAGTCATCATTTCATCCATATGCCATTTTGAATGTATAGTTGCAAATCTGTCCAAGAATTTAGTTTTCGTTCCATCAGATATTAGCTGCAACCGTTCTCTCAAATCAGTTACTACAGGTTCAATAACCAATGTGTAGGAAAACTAGACGGATATTATTAAATTTTTATAGGCTTGAGAGAATATACTGATATTCTCCACAATATAGTGACATGTTTAATGCAAAAATACTTAATACTCTGCTTAATGAGCGGTAGTATACTAGGTTAGATGATATTTTGCTCCATAGGCATGAAGAGCTTTCTTGAATGCATCAATAGGAGGTCTTACTAATCCTGCGCCTATCATACCAATACCTGGTTCCTTGTGTGCAATTGCAGTATCAATAACAGGCAATATCCCTGTCTTCAATACCTTTCGAAGATCAATCCCAGTGCCTGTTCCCTCAAAATCAAGGATCGGAAGAGAAAACATATCATTTAGTATCATTGTAATCTCCCGCATTTGCTTGGTATATTTTATAGCATCTTCAGCTGATCCACCAATCAACGATAAAATTGCAGGAGAGTCTGCAAGAGCAAAGCCTCCTATTCCGGCTGTCTCTGTTATGGCACTGTCACCCATATCCAGATTTGCATCATCAGATCCATAACCCGGGAAATATACCCCATCAATGATGCTGGCCGGCCCCACGAACCACTTATTACCTAATGCGCTGACCTTTATCCCAAAATCAGTCCCATTTCTGGCCATGGCAGTAACAAGTGTGCTGTATTCAATTTCACTTGCCGCATTCATAGTTGCTTTGCAAGCAGCCATACTCATGCATAAAAAGAATATCTCATTTTCAGAAAAGTATTTTGCAATCTTTACTAAATTATCCCTATCTTCAACTTCTATAAGATATGGCATTACTACACTGGCGAACAATAACGTCCCAGCAGCAGGTCTATTATGTAATTCATCCCCCATGTGCAAAGCCTTTGCCATTATACTCTTTAAATCCAATCCTTTGCTCTTCCTAATTGCTTTTCCCAAACCAGGCGCCAATGTTTCTGACCAAAACTTCAAGGTTTCTACTGCATCCATATCAAAACGTCCAAACTGAACCCTGTCCTCCACAAAACGGCCATAACATATGTTTCCATACGTATCATTTTTTACAACTAATACAGGCATTGATGGTGAGATAACGCCAGCCATAGGACCGACAGCATCATGATCGTGATTCGGAGAAAATTCAATTTCTTCATATTCAATCATCTTCACGGCTTGAGTCCAATTTTCGGCTAACTCTTCATAAATCATGGTACCTATTATAGCACCTTTCATAGGACCACACATTCTCTTCCATTCAATCGGAGGGCCAGCATGAAATATCGAATTCTTTTTCATATTGGGCAAGACATCGATAGCTGGTTTTATATCAAGCAACAGCGGCCGCGATTTAAGAATCTTTTCTGTTGCTATTTTATTTGCTTCTTCTATCTTATTTTTTATAGGTTTATCCATTTTGATTTATCCCAATTTCCATTTTTTGGTTTAAGCAAGACAATGAAAATTCATGGTACGATATGAGTTCCGGTGGTACCGTTTAACGACTCTGAAAGCCTTTTCAGATTACCAATTATAGCCTCTTCCCCGCCATTTTCTATAAATTTTATAGAAGCCCGTACTTTTGGACCCATACCACCTTCTTCTAAATCTGCTATCTTAAGTTTATTAATTTCATTAAGTCTTATCTTTGAAACAAGCTGTTGGTTACTCTTACCATAATTCTCGTACAGACCATCTACATCTGTTAAAAGTACCAACTTTGTCGCACCAATAAGTGTTGCCAATCTTTCACTTGCAAGGTCTTTATCTATCACTGCATCTACGCCAATAAGAGTATCGTTCTTCTGTATCACTGGTATGCCTCCGCCACCACATGCAATCACTAGGAATCCCGCATCGACCATTGTACGAATTGCATGTGATTCAATTATGTGAAGCGGCTTTGGAGATGGTACTACTCGCCTGTATCCTCTACCCGTATACTCCTTTATTGTCCAGTCAGGTCGTTCAGCCATAATCGAGGCAACTTGATCATCATTGAAGAACGGACCGATAGGCTTAGTTGGATTTTGAAAAGCGGGATCATTCTTATCAACCTTGACTCTAGTTATTAGAGTAATGACTTCCTTATCCATTCCTCTGGTATTCAGTATATTTTTTAATGATTGTTGGATCATGTAGCCTATCCAGCCCTGGGTTTGTGCCCCACATGCATCGATCGGAAAAGGAGGTGCATACTTCTTGGCGATTTCATTTTTCAAAAGAATATATCCTACTTGAGGTCCGTTCCCATGAGTTACCACTACTCTGTAGCCTTGAATTAGATCCGCTATTTTACTTGCAGCAGGTTGGAAATTTGCATCCTGCTCTTCAAAGCTTCCACTTTGTCCACTTTGAAGTAACGCATTTCCTCCCAATGCAATAACTAAAGGATCGGGAGAGATCAAGAAGGATATTTGTTTGCTCGCTTATTTAACAGTATTTAATAACTCTACCGAAAATTTTCATTTATCATAATGTTAAAAAATTATTATTTATATACATGTAATTCTTCTATAAAAGTATCACAAAAATCATCATATTGTCACTTTAGTTTCCCTTTTACGTGGAAATATGCTAAGAAGTTCTGTGTGGAATTCTCGATCAATAAATGTATACAATGCAGCAGTCATGCCTATACCAATATCAGATCCTGATGTATGTCCTCTATAACTGATTTGACGTAATAAAGAGATATACTTCTCTGGATCTCCAGTAAATATAGAATTTATCATTTCCTGAATTTGCTCATCTACAATACATTTTTCATAATACTCTATGAATTTAGAGCTCATCCATGTTGTGCTGCGGGACAGCTTCTTACTATGCAATATTACGGGGGCAGTATGTAAAAAATCAGATAAATTGTTAAATAGTACACAATAACCAGATATAAAATCGTCACCAGAGGGAGTATATCCTGGTCCTCTCCCACAGAGTTCAAGCAATCTATTTGATATTATCTCGACAAACTTTTTACTATCTTCAATAGATGTACAATGTTGTAATTGCACTAAGGTTTTGGATAATAATCCAGTAGTGGTAAAATCAGGATCTAACAAGCAACCTCTTCTAGCTGTTTTCAACAGTGTATCGAATATCTTATCACTAACATTAACATTAACAAATCTTTTCAGTAGCTCATAACAAGGTCTTTCAAAATTATTCTTGTAAATTGTAGATTTGTTGATGTTTATAAGAATAGCCGTCCCTATCGATAACGTTTCATTATCTTGTTTCCTTAACTTGGATCCGTAAGACACAATTTGTCTGAATCCACTGGATATGTTAGACACTGGAAATACATTCATACTAATAGGTGATCGAATTTTTCCTAATGTAATAACCAAAAGTTCATCGTTAATCATTTTGATATTCATATTAGTATCAAAAACACTGATGACCTTGCCGAGACATTTGTGTGCTGCAGCTATAGATATTTGTGGTAAATATCGGCATCCTATCCAGCGACAATCAAGTAAGCATTTATTTTTTTCATGTGAAATCCAGTCATCGTTCCCCATAAACGCATTTTTCAATTTTACCTAGAGTATTTTGGAGAGAATGTCCTCGGTCTCCTTATCGAGTTTTGTAGCTGGTTTCCAATCAACTTGAACTACAGTTACACTTTGATCTTGCAGAGAATGAAAGAAGATGTCAAGACCAAGATTTATGACAGTCAGTTTCGAATTAAATAAATCGTGTTTAACCAACAATGCCACCTAAGTCAATGTATTTAGCATAAATCTGTTCTAAATCTATCTTGCCTCTGGAAGCTATTGTTGCAGATGCAATTGTTGCGAAAGCGTTACTTGGCATGACAATTACACCCGACCTTTTGAGCAGCTGTACACTAGACTCATAATTTTGGGGATCTTTTTTAGTGCCGCATATATGAGCCATTATGCTGAGGTACCTGCCTTCCCTCTCTGCATATTTTTTTGCATCCTTGATTTCGTTTATAATTGCCCCAACAGGATCAGGGTTCGATCCGTAGCCCAAGACAAAATCCAATAATATTACTGCTACTTTTGAGTCTACAGATTCATCGATTAATCTTAGTTTTCTTATAGTTGGATCTATCATAGGATGCGCCCTTCCTTCGGTAAATTCCTCCTCTCCTAAATCAATAACAGAATTCATCTGACTTTTTGAAGTATCAAATAAAGCTTGCGAACCACCAATAGGAACATTCGAGTAGATATGTTTTAAAGGGATTCCATTTAAAATCATCTGAGCTTCATAGGTAAAAGTGCCTCCTGTAAGAAGTGCTCTTACATATTTCTGATTCTTTTGCAATTTTAGCCATTCCTTTTCCAATCTCTTACGCAAAGTCTTTGAGGGAATGTAAATTGCCTCTATTGCTTTTTTGAAATTGTTTTCACCCAACTGCTTTGCAACAGCTAATACAGAAGACGTCAGGGTGTTTACTTCAGTTACCTTCCGTTTTTTAACATGATAGTTGGTCATTTCTGTTGTGCCCATAAAAGTTAGAACATAATCTTTATTCCCCTTGTTTACGATGTAGCTAGTAATTTTTTCTTTTACCTGAGAAGAAGGCGGCTTCGATACTATATCAATTATTTCGATATCCTCGCAAGCCTCCAATGCTTTTATTGATTCTATGATCATTATTCCTCCTATCTCGTCCTTGGGATCATTTCCCCCAACCCCCAATCCATGTTTAATACCAATTTCGCATTGATCTAGTAGCGTGGAGACTTCTTGTAATCCGGTGCCGGCTGCTGCGACAATTCCAACAGGCCCATTTCTTATTATATTTGAAAAACCTATACCTTTGCCGTTAATGATAGACGTTCCGGATCCTGGGCCTAAAACTAAAATGCCATTATTGGAAGCATATTTCTTTATTGCCAGCTCGTCTGATATAGATACATGGTCGCTGAATATGTGTTGATGGATGCCAGCATCGATTAACCTTAAGGAAAGATCCTTTACATATTCACCAGGAATAGAGATTAGAGCTAAATTAGCATTAGGCATAGATGTTAATGCAGAATCTAGATCCAAAATTTGACCACTTTGGTCTGGGCCATGTATTCTGTCAGTTCCTTCAAGTAAATTGTCAAGCCTTGTCAAGACCGACTCTAATGATCTTTTATCCTGCGCCTTGATAGCTATTATTGAATCAGATTCCTTTGCATGTTTAATTTTATCTTCAGGAAAGCCAAGTTTGACTAGGATTTGCTTATTCGTCCTCGTACCCATTATGACAGCTGCCTCTTGTATTCCAGGTTGGCGTTTAATATTGCTAGATATTTTCATTAGCTGAAGCGAATCTCTGTAAAAATTCTGCTTAATTTTCACATGATAGAGAACTTCAGATCGCAAGCTATATTCCAGCAGTATTTTACATAAATTAATATATAAGCTTAAAAAAGATAACAATTTAAAGGCATAAAACAAAATCTGGAGCATTAACTCGTGATTTTTTATTGATGGCATACCGTCTTTCAGCAAAAACAATGTATCTTGTGATATAATCTCCTTTGTATTCATTAACAAATTTATGCACCAAATAACATTGAAAAATAAAAAAATTTAATAGAGTATAAAAATATAACATCTATTGAACACCTTCTAACATAAGGATGACCAGATAAGACCGACATATGTGACGCAAAATTATTTTTTTATGATATAACATATTTTTGAGGAAAATTTCAAACAAACTATAATAGGACGCATAAGATCAATGCTGTATGCACTTAAAAGAAAGTGTAGACTTACGTATTTGTCTCTTCTCCGTCATAGCAACAGCCTTAATTCTAGGACTCAGCAACGCATTTCAATTGTCACCCAATACTCATGCACAACCAGCACCACTAAAGGTAGCATTTGTGACTGATGGCAAATTCAGTGATGGAGGATGGGGGGCGGCTGGTTTTAACGGTATGCAAGCACTAGTAAAAAAATACCATATAGATCTTAAAACAGCAGATGGCGTGGCAATACCCGATACTGAAAATACGCTAAGAGGATATGGTGATACTGGCTTTAATTTAATTATTGCTCAAGGTTTTCAATGGGGAGATCCTGCAATTAAAGTTGCACCGGATTATCCAGATGCAAAATTTGTAATTATGACTGGACTTGTTAAAGCTACTAATGTAGCTTCAATATTTCCAATGCAGCAAGAAGGATCATTTCTCTTAGGATCGCTTGCCGCAATGATGTCTAAAACAGGGACAATAGGTTTTGTTGGCGGACAGGAGTATCCCAACGTTGTTAATATTGTTGAGGGCTACAAGCAAGGTGCAAAATACATAAATCCAAAGATAAAAATACTTACTTCGTACGTTGGCGAGTGGAATAATCCTGCAAAGGGTAAAGAAACAGCACTCGCTCAAATAAATTCTGGTTCGGATTTCCTGCTTCACGTTGCAGATACCTCTGGACATGGTGTCATTGACGCGGCAAAAGACAAGGGTATTTATGCATTTGGTGCTGTATCAGACCAAAATAGATTGGCGCCAAATGCAGTGCTTACTTCTTTTGTATTAGACATGGATAAGGCGTATGATCAAGCTTATACACAAGCTAAAAATGGTCAATTCAAAGGAGAAATATCCAAGCCGGGATTAGAACCATCCAAGGGTGCTCCTGGTGATGGCATAGTGTATTTAGCACCATTTCATGATTTGGATAGTAAAGTGCCTCAGAATGTAAAAACTAAATTAACTCAATTGACTCAGGATATTATCAATAAAAAGATTACAGTTCCAGAAAGAACTACGGCCACTCCTTGATTTTTTTGATCCATACGAAATGAATCATGAAACATCGGCGATTTCAAACATAACAACGAAATATTTTAGAAAATTCAAGAGGGATAATGCTCTTGAGCAAGTAGATCATCAGACGGGTACTCCGTCAAGCATTGAGCATGATGGAGATCGGCTTGTCATTATGAAAGGAATTAGCTGTAGGTTTGGTGAGTTGATGGCAAATGACAACGTCAACTTTGATTTGATGAAAGGCGAGATTCATGCACTTCTTGGTGAAAATGGAGCCGGAAAAACAACATTAATGAGCATATTATATGGCATGTATCAACCAACCTCAGGAAATATTTACGTGAGGGGAAATCGTGTTGCAATTAAGTCGCCTTTACATGCTATTGATCTTGGGATTTCAATGGTACATCAACACTTCTTATTGACTCCGCCTCATACCGTTACTGAAAATATAATTGTGGGGTTAAAAACGAATAGAAGGATTTTCTTAGATACACAAAACGCTGAGAAAAAGATTCTATCACTATCCAATAAATATGGGCTTGAGGTAAATCCTAATGCAATTGTTGGCAATTTATCTGTAGGTGAGCAGCAACGTGTCGAAATAATAAAAGCTCTCTACAGAGATGTAGATGTACTAATTCTT
Organism: Thermoproteota archaeon; assembly: GCA_046724555.1. Classification (GTDB taxonomy): domain Archaea; phylum Thermoproteota; class Nitrososphaeria; order Nitrososphaerales; family Nitrososphaeraceae; genus JAFAQB01. The sequence goes on from JBKOWU010000017.1 coordinate 59,520, forward strand.
GATGAGCCGACTGGAATGCTTACGCCTAAGGAGGAAGAAGCATTATTTGTAGTGTTAAAATCGATGGTAAAGCAAGGCTTGTCTATTATATTTATAACTCATAAGCTAAGAGAAGTGATGGAAGTAAGTGACAGAGTTACCGTCTTAAGGAACGGTAAAGTTATTGGCACAGTTAAAACAACTGATACTAGTGAGACAGAACTGGCAAGAATGATGATAGGAAGATCGTTTGTTAACCAGACCAGTATAGAAAGTTCAGCAAATAACCAATCTGATACAATTCTCGAGTTAAAGAATGTGTATGCGGCAAATAATTCAAATGTATTATTTATTAAAGACCTTTCTCTTGAGTTGCATAAAGGAGAAATTTTAGGTATAGCAGGAGTAGATGGCAACGGTCAAAGTGAACTTGCTGAATTGATATCAGGTTTGAGGAAAATGCGCAGCGGACAAATTATCATGGATTCCAAACCTATTGAAAACATCTCTCCAAAACATATTCGAGAATGGGGTCTAGCTTATGTGCCTGAAGATCGCCTTCACACTGGGCTAATTTTGGAATACACTATTGCAGAAAATTTGGTTCTTGATAGATGGTACGCTGAACCTTATTCGGGGAAATTATTCTTGAAGAAGCATGAAATGAAAGAATTCGCAGAAAAGATGATCTCCGATTTTGATATAAAAATAACTGGATTAAGCGCTTCGGTCAGATCAATGTCTGGGGGCAATTTACAAAAAATTGTTCTTGCAAGAGAGCTGTCAAGAAATCCTAAAGTCCTGGTTGTCCACAATCCAACTAGAGGCTTAGATATAGGTGCTACAGAATATGTTCATAGACAGTTAATTAAACAAAGGGACAATGGAGTAGGGGTCTTGTTGTTGTCGCTCGATCTAGATGAAATCCTCTCTATTAGTGACAGAATAGGAGTAATATATGAAGGTAAAATAGTTACAATTGTCGAAAGAGAAAAAGCTGATGTCGATCAGTTGGGTCTTTTAATGGGCGGTAAAGTAGCAGAGTCCAATTTATGAGAGGATCAAACAGTTTAAAAATGAAAGTCGAATTGCAAAAAAAACGACCGAAACTCTTGTCCTTTGCCCCATACATGTCCGCTGGTTTCGCTTTTCTGATAGGTGCAGTAATACTTTCTTTTTCTGGTATTGATCCAATAGTTGCTTACGGCGTCATGCTAAAAGGAGCTTTTGGAAACATGCGGGGCATAGCGGACACACTTGTCAAAACTACCCCGTTACTTCTAACAGGATTAGGAGTAGCATTAGCATTTAAGTGTAGAATATGGAATATAGGTGCAGAAGGACAGCTCTACATGGGTGCACTGGGCGCTGCTTTAGCAGGTATCTCAGCGATCGGTGCAGTGCCAATAGTAGGCGTTACTGTTGCTTTAATTATTGGATTTATTTTCGGAGCTTCTATTGGATTGGTACCGGCTTTACTTAAAGTCAAGCTTGGAGTCAACGAAATAATTGTTACTGTTTTATTGAACTTTATTGTGCTTCTCTTTATTACCTATTTATTACATGGGCCTATAAAAGCTCCTGGCTTTAACCCATACAGTCCTGAAATTTTTCCTCAGTCACAGCTGCCTATTATACTACCTCATACTCGTCTGCATGCGGGGATAATCATTGCCGCATTAGCGACCATCGCAACGCACTTACTGTTATCTAAAACCAAAATTGGCTTTGAGATTAAGAGTGTTGGCGCAAATATCAAGGCTGCTAGATATGCTGGCATGAATGTTTCTAAGAGTATACTGGTAGTTATGGGAATTAGCGGCGGGCTTGCTGGACTAGCCGGTGCAGTCCTAGTAACAGGTGTACAGCGCTATTTAATCGAAGGAATTTCTCCAGGATATGGTTTTATAGCAGTAATAGTAGCGTTGCTGGGTAGACAACATCCTATAGGCGTAGCAATAGTGGCATTTTTCTTCGCTGCTCTTATTTCGGGATCTGAGGTAATGTATAGAACATTGGGTATACCCAGCTCTTTTGCTACGACACTCCAGGCATTAGTGCTGATTTTTGTTCTCATAGGCGAATTATTTACTCGTCTTCCAGTTACAAAAAGGGGAGGCGTCATATAAAGCTGGTAGAATCTGATTTTATAATAGGTATAGTAGTATCGGGAATTCGTCTGAGTACACCTGTCATTTTTGCGGCCCTTGGAGAAACAATAGCTGAACGCGCAGGAGTATTAAATCTAGGGTTAGAAGGAATGATGTTGATGGGAGCATTTGGTGGTTTTATTGGAACTTATTTTACGGGAAATGTGTTTGTGGGTTTATTATTGGCAATTTTCGGTCCGGCCTTAATGGCTATCTTAATGGCATTCATGAGTGTAACTCTACGAACTAATCAACTAGTCGCAGGATTGGCAATATGGCTCTTGGGTGTCGGATTAACAGCTTTGCTATTTAGATTAGCATTTGGAGTTGTAACAATAGCACCTAAAATAAATCAGGTTCCTGGCATAGACATTCCATTTCTAAGTCACATACCGATAATTGGCTCAGCAATATTTCGATACGATCCTTTTGTTTATTTGGCATTTTTACTAGTCCCGCTTATTCATATTTTTCTATTTAAGACAAGTCTAGGTTTGAGAATTAGAACTGTAGGAGAAAACCCCAGGCAAGCAGATGCATTAGGAGTAAACGTTTACAAAATACGTTATTTTGCAGTTATGATAGGAGGCGTGCTTGCTGGTTTAGCCGGGTCGTACTTTGCTCTGGTCACAACAGGTTACTTTTTAGAAAATATTACTGCAGGTCAGGGATGGATTGCACTTGCTGTAGTCATATTTGGTAGATGGAAACCGTTCTATGTATTATTGGGAGGTTTAACATTTGGATTCGTGGATGCCTTCCAATTAGGCCTGCAAGCTGTAGGAACTGCAGTCCCATCCCAATTTCTATTAATGCTTCCATATTTGATACCAATTGCAATATTGGCAGGAATGTATAAGAAAACTGCTGCACCAGCCGCATTGGCTATACCATATAAAAGAGGAGAAAGATAAATCTATTATATGACGAGCACAGAGGTCACTTATGTAATACGATTTATCCATGTAGAGCGTAATGACAATAATAGAAGACTTCACTGATGATAACATTACTATGGATTATAAATCCTCTTATATATCCAGATACTGATATTTTATTATAAATTCGTTGACCATCGATACCCATGAGACTCATAGTGATGAAAAGACCGATGTATTGTATGGTATAGATAATGCTATTAATTTACTAATTAGTATTGTTTCTGGTGCAAAGACTATCTTATATGCTTGTATAGATTCTTCAGCCTCACAAGTAGACATGGGCAAGGTTGAGTTAATAAGAAAGACGATCCTGGATGCAAAAAATAGAGGAGTAAAGCTAAGATATGTTACAGAAATTACGAAGGATAACATACAATACTGGAAAGACTTAATGAAAATAATTGATGAACTTCGACATTTAGAAGGAGTTAAAGGCAATTTTGCAACAAATGGAACTCAATATATAGATATTGCACTCCTACAACAGGCCAAGCCAGTAGTACAGATTATCTACAGTAATGTAAAAGCAGTAGTAGATCAGAATCTATATCTATTTGGAACTCTATGGGATAAAGCAACTCCAGCTGAACAGAAAATCAGAGAAATAGAAGAAGGAGTAAAGCAAGAATATTTTAAAGTTATTACTGATCACGAACAAGTGAGTAAGATCCTTGTTGAATTAGCCAAATCTGTAAAGCAAGAGGCGTTACTTGTTCTTCCAAACGACAGATCGATGGTGAGGTTAGACAGATTAGGAGTTATTGACTACACTATAAATGCATCACAAACAAATAGTGCAGATATAAGGATCATATGTCCACTATCTGAACTAAATTCCAGGGTTGTTAAAAAAATATTTGACAAAGCGCCTAACATCAAAATTCTTAATGGCATCAATTCTCCATATGGTATCTATATAGTTGATGGTCAAAAGTTTCTAAGAGTAGAGATGAGAGTAGCAGAGGCTGAAATTTTTTCAGAAGCGATTGGCTTAGCCTTTTACTCTAATAGCATACAAAGTACGGAATCATTTAAATCGATATTTGAATTGCTTTGGAATGAGCGCACACTAAACGAAGAATTACGTAGAGCAGAGAAAATGCAAAAAGAGTTTATTAATATAGCAAGCCATGAAATAAAAACACCTACCCAAGCAATTTTGGGATATTCTGCGCTATTACAAAAGCATCCTGATAAAACAGAGCAAATATCAAAAGCACTATGCAGAAATGCTAAAAGATTACAAAAGCTCACAGATGACATTTTAGACGTGTCACGAATTGAAAGTCAAGCGTTGAAACTAAACAAAGAACAATTTAATCTAAATGATGTAATCTCTCACATTGTAGAGGATTTTAGAAGTAATATAGAGGAGAAAGAATCTGGCAATATTGAATTAATTTATGAAGCCATCAAAAACAACAACGACCATTATAACGATCTTTTGGTAGAGGCAGATAAAGCAAGAATAACACAGGTAATATCCAATCTATTAAGTAATGCTATTAAACATACTAAAGAAAGAGGGGGCGTGATATCTGTTGCTGCGGCAGTACAACAACCGATGGAAAATAATAGCGATAATGAAGTTATTGTTGTCAGTATAAAGGATACAGGCGAGGGTATAGATGCTGATATCAAGCCATTATTGTTTACAAAATTTGCTACTAAATCTCAATATGGGACTGGACTTGGATTGTATATTTCAAAAAGTATTGTAGAATCTCATGGTGGCAATATATGGGCTCATAATAATAATGATGTAGCGAATAATGGAAACAAGAAAGGAGCAACATTTAGCTTCACGCTTCCATTGAGCATAGGCAAGACGCGGTCTAATAGCAAGTAGAAGAAAGGTGTCAAAATTAGACTTTCAAAACCAACACTACAACAGCTCTTAGACAACGTTTAAGAACGACTGTTATGCACAACGATTTGGCAATGAACTTTAATGATTATGACGAATTGATTTCACTGCAGATTATTGTAAGATTTTATTTTGTCTGGGAATCCTTCTATTCGATAGCTTTCCCCCAATGA